>CAZWFW010000018.1:0-18315 GCA_964633445.1 Candidatus Undinarchaeota archaeon
TTAGCCCCCTTATTAACTTTTTGACTTTTGAGAATTAGCATAGGTTGACAGGCTCTTCCGAAGTCTGCAAACTTTAAAAATATTGAATGCAGTAGTAAGTTATGAGACTAAAAGCAATAAAAGTTGAGGATAGGTTTGGTGAAGTGTTTTTAAAGTGTCCAAGGTGTGGTAAGATATTCAGGAAAAGCAAGCAGTATACCAGACATGTTCAAAAAGCGCATAGCCCATCTATTTAAAGCTAAAGAATGATACTGCTTGATACCCCCAGCCCGTTACAGGAAAGTTTCTGGTTTTAAACGAATTTATTTTGATTTTCATTTCCAACTTACAGACTCTTTGCCTTATTTTAGTTAATATGAAGTTTAAAGCAAAAAATCTCTAGTAGTGCTAAGTACAGCGTATGCTGTAGATTGCTTTAAATTTGAAAAATGTTTGGATTGATTGCCTTTTTCAAATTTTATTAAAAGTTCTGTAGGCGAAGCACCTAAAACCACTGTAGCTATTTTGTATCTAGGAATAATTTTAATTTCCTAATTTATTATTGCTTGATATCTCTACTAATTTCTATATCTAAGATAGTAAAGTCTTTTATAATTAAAAGCTAATTTCATCAGTTATGGGCCCGTGGTCTAGTGGTTAGGACGCCCCCCTTACTAGGGGGAGATCGCAGGTTCGAATCCTGCCGGGCCCATTTATGAAAGTAACTGAGGATACGCTGCTAATAGATGTAATGAAGCATCCAAAGGGATTTGAGATTCTTAGGAAATATGGTTTTCCGTGCTTAGCATGTCCAATGGCTGCTGTAGAAATAAGCAAGCTTAGAATCGGTGAAGTAGCAAGAATTTACGGAATAGATCTTAAAAAATTGCTCAAAGATCTTAATGATGCTATGAAGTGAAGGTAATATGTATGAGGTTCCCGCAACAATACCTTTAAGCATTTTTGCATACAAATCCGCAGCTTTATGCCTTAGTAGCCCGGTTACCAAGGTTTGCGTAAAGTTTTCTGGGAAAGGAATCAAATTATACTCGAATATGAGCAGAGAGAGGGAAATTCTGAAGGCTTTAGAACATCTAGTTAGAGCTTTATCTGGTGTAATCAACGAGAATTTTGGTATAGAGGTGAGCGTTACTAATACGATACCAGAAAACCTCGGTTTAGGTGATATACCAGCAATTTTAGCAGCAGTTTGTCAAGCTGTCTCTGAAAAATTCGATTTAAATTTAAATATTTTAAATAAAATAAAATTTTGTTTAGATGCAGAAAATTCTATTAAAGAATATGATCCTGAAAATTTCGCAGCGATTTTTGGCGGAGGTCTTGTTCTTATGAGACGTTATCCTCCTCTTCTTAAAAAGATAAGTGTTTATGAATTCGATTGTGTTTTAGTCATTCCACATGTTAAGTATAGTGCAAAAAAGTTAGCTCACTTTATTCCGTGGTCTTTGAAGATTCTGGATGTTTCAGATCTTTGTGTAAATTCAGCTCTGTTTGTGTTAGGTTTGGAAAGAGGAGATTTAGATTTAATTAAGGAAATTGCGTCGAAAAATGTGATAGACGCAACTGTAGGAAAGTTTATTCCGTATTTCGTTGAGCTAAAGAAGAAGTTGGGTGAAATGGGTTATCCCGCTATTCTATGCAAGTTAGGACCTTCATTTCTTGTGTTAGGCAAGGGTAAGATGAATAACGTTGCTGAATTTATTGAAGATTTTTATAAAAATAAAGGATATAGCGCCACCTGCATACCAACAAAATTAAGTAATCTTGGAATTAAATCCTAAAATATTATTCTAGACAATAAAAACAGCTGCAGCTACCGCAGTTGTTGCCTTTCTAACTCTAGCAATAGCACTTTCGCTAAAGGTTTTAATAGAATCTTCCTTCAAAACTGTTCTCAGCATATACCTTGCGCTTTCCTCAGCCTTTTTCTTTACATCCTCACCGTTCCAATATCCGTAATATTCGGTCAAATATCCGTGATGCTTTAGATCTCTAGACAGCGCAGCACCAACACAGGCGAAAATGTACTTGCCCTGCTCCCTACTTGTCATCTTAGCCATTACACAAAATACAATCTGTCCCGGGGATAGCTCCTCTAAACCTGCATCTCTTTCTATAACCTCACATTTTGGTGGTACTATGCTGCTTACAGGAACTAAGTTAAACTTTTCAATTTTAGCATCCCTTAATGCAAGTTCAAAGCTTACTAGAGGGTCTTCGTGAACACCAACGCCAGATGTGAAAAATATTTTTTTAGGTATCATTTGAAACATATAAAAGGTGCCCTTAACAGCCGGCCGCTCTACCAACTGAGCTACCCCGGCTAGCGCCGGGGGGAGGACTTGAACCTCCGACCTGCCGGTATCTGCGGGCACCTGATAATTTTTATTTTATGCTTAGAGATAAGATATATTATGCCCTTACTTCCCCCACAGACTTTTATATCTTGCCTTATCAAGTTATGTTCTTTTTTCAACTATATATACTTTTTGACTCTCGTTTCATGTGTTGATTCTCTGCAATAAAGGTTAAATTTGGAAGTTTAAGTCCAGAATAACTGGAGGGAGGCAACTCTCGGTAAATATATCTTTTAAGCGCTCTAAGCTTTTATATCTGAAATTTAGTGTTAATAAGCATAAACCACAACTTTCACAGGTATAATTTTTCCATCGTCTGTTATTATCCAAGTATAAAAGACTTTTGTTGCTATGTTTCCAGTAGCTGGCAATTTTCCAATTTTCCAAATTCTTCCGTAAACAAAACTTAAGGTTTTTCTTGCTTCATTATAGCCTTGCTTTCTCGCAACAATAACTACTTTGTAGATCCCCCCTGAAGCATTTTTCCATTTATCGTTGCTTGTATCCAAGATTCCCGAATATACACCATCGTTTGCTGTTGCATCACCATTGGCAGCGTTACCATTATCCAATAGGGTTATGTTGTCAATATTTCTACCATTTGAGTCAAATATCATTGCGGTAACATTGGCATTAGTAACCTCTTGGTTGAGAATGTTCTTCAAAGTGGCATTTATAAGAACCTTTTCACCTTGCTTAACGTCAGTATCATTAACTTCAGCTTTTACAATGCGCATATACCCTTTTATTAAGATAGAGAAGCTAAATTTTTTAACAGCTTCGTTGCTAGCTACTGTAATGTTTATAGTTTTGTTACCAATAGCATCATCGCTTGTTGCATTTAAAATCCAAGCAATGCTTTGGGTTTCGCTATCTGCTAGAATATCTTTCAAATTTAAAATTTTTGAAGGTGGAGTGCTTTTACCATTTATACTTGCGCCAATGATATCAATGCCTTTAGGTAATTCTACACTCGCGTTTGCATCGGTATTCCACCAGATTGATTTTAAGGTCAGGCTAAGAGTAAAGGGCTTAGCTAAATATGCGGTGCTAGGGTAGCCCTCATAAGTCTTTGCAAAGTTTGATGGAATTGTTTGCCAATAATTAATTGTGTTGTTAATGTAAACATCCGACGTTTCAGATCCTTGAAGTTGCTTATTCGTGAAAACTACAACCATAGCAACAGCTTTATTATCATTTGCATCAAGTTTGCCAAGGTTAAATGTTATAGTGGTGTTGCTGTTGCATGGTTTATTTGCTAAATTAGCTACTAAACTGCCTTTTGTTTTTGGTATGTAGGTTATACCCATTGCAGGGAGATGGCTTGAATTATAAAGACACCAATACAACCATATTCCATGGCTGCAAGGAATTGAGCAACCATACAGGCAATAACAATAAAATTTTTGAGGAACTGAGGAGCACCAGCTGCAATCGTCCCAACAATCCTCACAATCTTCTGGTCTGATTATGCAGCATCTTTTGGGAAGGGGGATGCCGAAGTAGTATATAGGTTCATTCTTATAATATCCATTTATCCCATAAGCGTAGGCATAGCTTGCTACTCTTTTCTCTATAAAATCGTCAAAGCAAAAGTTAATTTTTAAACTAACATTGCTAAAGTCCTTCTTACTTGTTATATTGAAAACTGTAAAAAGTCTTGTCGCATTAAGGTTTGCCTTAATTGCTAAAGTTAAATTTTCATTTTCCCAAATAGTTAGCGTAGCATTTTCATTGCTTTCTTCAAATTTCTTATCAGAAACTAAGGTTAATGTTGAAAATGCTTGGCTGATTATCCCAATCAATGAGCTTCCATTATAGATCTCAATTCTTGGCGAGCAACCCTTATTTCCACATTTTCGTATACCAGTGAAATCTGAGGAATCATCTATTCCCACCCATCTACATCTTACAAACCCACCGTAGTAAAATAAGCTATTTCCTTGCCATCCTGTGGAATTGTAAGTTAAGGTTTCGTCAACATTATCAAGATCTGCGTCAACATTAACACTTATAATAGCAGCCTTTGCATTAGCCAAAACTAATACAAAGCAAATTAAAAAAATCGGAATTTTTTCGTTCATCTTCTATAAATTTCAATCCTAAAATCTGTATCGTTACCAATACCAATAGCCTGCTTTAGTCCTGAGTAATTTAAGGTATTTTTAATGTATTGAAGCTTACTTTCTGATATTGCCTCAAATTTAAATGGTTCTCCAATAATTATATTTGGGGGGTTGGTAAGCTTATAGTAAGTTAAGTTTGCGCGTTGCATAGCACCATCTATATTATTACTTTCAAAAAAGAAGTATGCAAATTTATAAACTTGCAAATCACTAACACTTCTAGCACCTACATACCAATGTGTAGTATAATTCTCTATCCAAGCGACAGTTTCCCAGGTAAAACCATGTGGTAGATTATAATAATACAAGGAGCCAGCCTGCTGTAATTGTTTTTTTATTGGTAATATACTACAAGCTTTTTCTATATCATCATCATAAAGAACGATCCATGGCAATGCAAGATCATATAGCCCATAATTTTCGCTTTCCGCATCGAAACTTCTGAAATCTCCATCATAATATCCTATTTTCTTATCTTCACTTGCTTGGAAGCTTACACCTTCCCTAACAGTAAAATTGTTTAGAGTTACTTTAGGGATGATGATATCTTCGTAAAAAATTGTTTTCCCATATGCAAAAACCTTTACAGTTCTTACAACTTTAACATTTGTGGTTTCTCTTTCAAAAACAATCTTCTTCATCAAAACGCCATCTGCAGTCTTTGTTACATCAAAATTTCTCGTTGCAAATTTATCAGGATCTTTATTGCTGTTAAAATTTACAAAAATTGAAAAACTTCTTGGCCTGTTACCTCCAATACTTAGTATAATGCTTTCGTCATGCTTAACATATTCAGCACCTGCCCCTTTTTTTGTAAAGAAGGCTTCAATATACTTTGTAGTTACTCGGTAGTAATTTCCAGGAAATTCCTCCAAATCGAAATTTTGATCTAGTTGGTCGTAGCTAGGGGCAGATATGTTGGAAGGAGCGTAGCTTGTATTTAATGCATAAACAATGTAAAAGGTCCTTTTCTCAAATGGCGTTAAATTTACGAGCCAAACAACCTCAGCTATTCTTTCATTTTCATTAACCCAATCAACTTGACTAGTGACTTCATTAAAATTTTCATCAAAAACTCTTATGCTATTATTATCTAAATTATCAGGGAAATCATAGCTAATTTCAACTGGCCACCATTTCCTAGCATACTGATTATTCTCAATAATTATAGGAATTAGGTAGAACTCTCCATAAAGACCTTGCTTACTGAGTAATAGATTGCTTACTTTCTCAACTTTGCTTTCGACAATTAGCGGTTTCTCCCTAATTTTTTTGGGCAAAAATGCTTGCAAATAAACAAGAGTTAGGGATATTAAAAGAATTATTATAAGTGAAGCTACTACAAAGTCAACATGCGCCTGAGCCCTCATTATTTATTTTCTGACTTTTCCATTTCTATTAATTTCTTTATTTCTAATGCGTGTTGAAGAAATGGGCTTATAGTCCTCAGCTACGACAGTGTGAATAACTTCTATTCTCAATTCTTTAAAACCCTTCTCTACGCGTTTTTTATTTATTTTTTCAGCACTTTTAAGGGTTTCCTTGGAGACTACTATTGCTTTAGCCCTTTTGCACCTTAGCAGTATACCGTATTCATCCTCAATAATAGCAATTCTGAAATTCCTAAAGTTGATCTTTTTTAGAAATAGCTTTACCTCTCTCAGCCTACCTTTTAAACTTTTAATCTTTTTACTTTTTTTCTTCGCAAAGTTATCTGATGTTATGCCTATTACCAGTCTTCTACCAATTTTTGTAGCCGCTTTCAACAAAGTTTTATGTCCTCTGTGCAATCTATCAAATGTTCCCCCAACGGTAACAACGCTATACTTCATTTAAAAGCTTAACTTCATAAAGTGTTGTGTATTTAGGGCCAGTAGGCATGAGTTTGCTTTCCTTTAAAGCAATAGATTTAACTTTCATATATCCAAATTCCGTATCTATCAAGCCCTTAACTCTTGTTTTTAGCTTATCCTTTCCAGCAAATCCTTTAACTCTGCACAGAGTTATATGTGGTTTAAATTCCTTGTTCTCCTTTCTAAAACCTAAGGGTACTAGCTCCCCTTCAAATCTTTTGTGTATGCTTATTATTTTATCAGCACCCTCTCGCACACCTGCCCAGATTGCTCTTGGATGGTTAATATTTGGAAAGGCTCCTAAATTTTCAACAGAGATTTCAAATTCCGTAAACTCCTTAGCAATTTTGTTCATAATTTCCTTAACAATACTTACTTGTTTCTCGGATATCTCCCCTAGAAACTTTACCGTAATGTGGAGGTTTTCTGGTTCAACTAGCTTTATATCTGCATTAGTTTTTTTAAGGATACTCTGAATATTTTGAAGTCTCCTAATAATCCGCTCATCCAATTCAATTGCAATAAAGCATCTCATCGGCAAAATCAAAAACTTTTAATTTAATACTACCTAGCGATTTCAAAATTTATCAAAACATTTTGATCTCACTTATATTATAAAATTTATTTTCCATATGGAAAATAAATCTTAACCTTTAAATTTGAATTGTGAAGTTATTACTTTATGGTGATAAAATATAAAATGAAATTTCGCGCTATCAGCTTAATATCGCTACTACTTGCTAGTGGTTTATCTATTTCACTAATAATTAGTGGTAGTAGCTTCTATTCCAGAGAAATTAATAAATACTACTCAACCAGGTATAGTAGATAATTTGCAAATGTGGAGTGAGGATCTGCTGAACACCTTAAAGAGAATAGGTCTTAATCAGTATGAGAGTAGAACCTATCTTGCTTTACTTTCTTTAGGTTCTTCTACAGCTGGTGAATTAAGCGATCTTGCTAACGTTCCCAGATCGAGAGTTTACGATGTTCTAGCAAGCTTGGAAAGAAAGGGTTTTGCTATAGTTCAGCTAGGCAGGCCAGTGAAATACATTGCGGTACCACCAAGAGATGCCTTTGAGAAAATTAGGAAAAGGTATGAGAAGGAATTTGAGGAAAAAATAGAGAATATTAGTAAGCTTGAAAGAGAGATAATAGATAAATTAGAGAGCATTCAGCAAAGACAACCATTCGACTTAAATGATATAACTGGCGTTCTGCGTGGAAAAATAAATATATATTATCATATGGAAAGATTGCTGGAATCAGCTGAAAGTAGAATTCTTAAGGTTCTGACCACTAGGGAGATTAGTAGAATTAGTAAGTATCATACAAGAGCTTTAAAGGACGCTTATAAGAGAGGTGTGGAAACAAAAATTGCGGTGCCTATTACGCCTGAGATATATCCATACATTAGAGATCTTTCAAAGTACTCCGAAATAAGACACATAGATTTCGATGCAAGATTTCTTGTAGTTGATGGTAGGGAAGTTGTTCTTATGACGGCTCCAGACACGGAAACACATAGAGATATGGGTCTTTGGGTGAGGAGTAGTTATCTTGCAAGAACTTTTGAAAAGATATTTGAACATATATGGAGTAGAAGCAAACCTGTTGAGGAGGCTCTGAGAATCAGCTTTTCTAGTGAGGAATAGCCTGCCTAATCTTGTTTTCTTCTTTAAGAAGCTCCATGCAAGATATTTTTAACTAAAGCGCAAAAGACATAGGAATGATGTAACAACTCTTTTTTTATTTGTATCAATTACGTCAACGAATTTTTATGCCATGCTCTCCAACCATAAAATAATACCCCCTCCATAGCTTCGCTTAATACTTTTCTTGTGAAATCCCTTACACAGCAAGCTGACTAGTTAGTTCGAGCTATGTCCACTGAACCCCAACAAGCCTGTCAGTGTGTACAACGCTTCCACTATTCTTTATCCCCTGTCCAACTCCATATCCTAAGATGTAACAAGCTTTGGTAATGATCTCTTTTATTTCCTCCATAAAACTTTTTTCAGGCGCAAACTCCACGACTTTAGCATCTGTCGCGTTACTCATCTTCTTGGCAATTTCTATAGCATCCTCTCTTGTTCCAAGCTCATCAACAAGCCCTAACTTTTTAGCATCTTCTCCGAGATAAAACAAACCATTTGCAAGCTTTGTCGTGTAGCTTTCATTTAAACCTCTATTTTCAGCAATCTCCTTTACGAATTCCTTGTGAATTTTATTAACAACATACTGAAATTTTTCAATTTCCTCCCTTGTCGGAGGTCTATAGCTTGAGCCAATGTCCTTATATTCTGCAGACTTAACAACTGTGAAATTTATTCCAAGTTTCTCATACAACCCAGAAAGGTCTCCGATGACGGTATATGCGCCTATGGATCCTGTTATGGTTAATGGATGTGCAACAATAAAGTCGCTCGCTGAAGCTACCCAGTATGCACCAGAAGTAGCAACCTCTCCAAGCCAGGCCACAACTGGTTTATTCACCTTTTTTATTTTTTCAGCAATTTCTGCACAAGCAACTGGTGTACCACCTGGACTGTCAATCTCTATAACTATGGCCTTAACACTGGGATCTTTTTCAGCTTTATCAAGCAAATCGATTACTTCGTTTGGAGAGATAGTAGTTTCAAATATAAAAGAGTTTCCAGTAGTAATAACACCCTTTATCGGAATCACAGCAACTTTATCTCCAATATTTTTAGTTAAGTAAACAGCAAAAGAGGCTATGAAGTATACTATGAAGATGATTACTATGATTTTTCTGAGATTTAGACCCCCTAAACACCGAAATGACATAATTTAACTTATTTTTTTGAGCTTTATTAAAATTTAATGGGTAGAAAATATAAGGTCTTGGATTTATTTGCTGGAGGCGGCGGGTTCTCTAGGGGATTCTACGAAGCTGGCTTCAGTATAAGGTGCGCAGTTGAAAATTTTAAGCCTGTAGCTGAAACTTTCAAAGCTAATTTTCCTGATGCGGAAGTAATTGCTAAAGATATAAAGAAAGTCGGTAGTGAGGAAATTACAAGCGTTGTGGAGCCAGATGTTATAATTGGAGGTCCTCCCTGCGAACCATTTACTGCAGCGAACCCTAAGCGCATGACCAATCCGCTAGATAGGTTGTATGTAGATCCTATGGGCAGACTTGTTTTGGAGTTTATAAGAATGGTTGCTGATTTAAAACCAAAAATTTTTGTTATGGAGAATGTACCCCAAATATTGGAGGGTAAGCTAAAAGATGCGTTAAGGAGAGAATTCAAAAGGGCGTGTTATGATGTGTACTTTAACGTCCTAAGAGCAGAAAATTATGGATGTCCTTCAAAAAGAGCGAGGGTATTTCTGTCAAATATAAAAATAAAGCCTGAGAAGGAGGATAAAATAGTAGTTGTTTGGGATGTCATCAAAGATCTTGAGGAAATTAACCCCGATATTCCAAATCATGAGTACGTTCCAATAACCAGAAGGAAACTTAAGAGAATTGCTAGGTTGAAATGGGGGCAATGCTTATTCAAATATTCTGGTGCTAAAGGTAAGTTGATGAATGCTTTGGAGCGCCTGCATCCTTTTAGACTTGCCCCCACAGTAAAGGGAGGTTCAAGATTTATCCATCCGTTTCAAAACAGGTTGCTAACAGTTAGAGAGCAGGCGAGGCTTATGAGTTTTCCTGACAATCATATTTTCCTTGGAGGCAGGGATACTCAGTTTGATCAAGTCGGAGAAGCCGTACCTCCTCGCTTAGCAAGAAGAATTGCAGAAGTTGTAAAGGAAAGGCTTAGGGAAATGTGATTATCCTTTAGAAAGTATTCTTACCCTTCTTCCTTCAATTTCCAACCTATTTTCAGCAAATAGCTTAATAGCCTCAACAATAGCCTTATGCTCCTCCTTCGAAACCCTTTCTGCTAAAGTTTCTGGGGTGTCATCCTCGAATACAGGAACGCATCTTTGAGTTATTATCGGTCCAGTATCGACCCCATCATCAACAAAATGAATGGTACAACCAGAAATCTTACAGCCATATTTTAGTACAGCTCTGTGAACTCTCAATCCATAATACCCTCTACCACCGAAGGAGGGAAGTAATGATGGATGAATGTTTATTATTTTACCGTAAAATTCGTCTACAATTTTTTTACCTAGAATTCTTGTGTATCCTGCAAGAACTATCAAATCAGGATTTAGCAACCTTAAAATTTCCAAAAGTTTGTTATCATACTTCTCTCTGCTGCTAAACTTTTTGGGATCAACAAAAATAGCCTTTATATTGTGCTTTCTAGCCCTTTCAAGAGCATATGCGTTTTTTCTATTGCTTATGACTGCAATAACCTTACCCTTTATCTCATTTCTTTTACAGGCATCTATTATAGCTTGCAAGTTTGTCCCTCTGCCTGAGGCAAAAACGGTGATTCTTATCATTTTATGGTTATGAAATCTTTATTCTTTATAAGTTTTAATCAAAAATGTTACTTCGAGGAAGTTGTTGAAGGTAGTGGATATAATGAAATAACTTTAAAGCGAAATAACTTTAAAGCAAAAATTTGAAAGAAAGCTCTGATTTAGCTATCATAATCCTAAATCACTAGCAACCTCTTTTAGAGCATTTAAAGACAACTCAAAAAATTCCCCTAGCTTTAATCCGAGTTTTTCGCAATATGCTATGTGTTCGCGTTTAACTCCTCTGCAGAAATCTTTACTCTTAAATTTCCTGGCTATTGTCTCGATTTTTACTTCCTCAAGTCTTTTGTTCGGCATAACTAGCGCGCAGGCAACAATTAATCCAGAAATAGAATCGCTGGCTATTAAAGCGTAATCTAAATCGCTCTTTGGATTTACGCCAGTATTTTCAAAGTTGTGTGCTTTTATGGCATGTAGAGCCTCATCGGGTAACTTATCCTTCAGGATTTTCTCCGCCAGGACTCCATGGTATTTCATCCAATTCTTTCCCTTCTTATGAGCTAGCTCGTAATCAATATCATGCAGTAGCCCAACAATCCCCCATAATTTTTCGTTTCTTCCCAGTTTTCTAGCTAACGCTTGCATAATGGCTTCAACGGCAAGCATATGCTTTTTTAATCTTTCATTCTTTACATACTGATCAATAAGTTCCAGGGCCCCATCCCTCGTTAACATTGTCTATTAATTTCTTAGCAGGTTATAAATATTTTATGAGGATTTATGGAAAATGCGTAGCAAAGGGTGTAGCTGAGGGTTTTGCTTTAGTTTCCAAAACACCATTAACGTTTTACGGCGGTGTTGACCCCAATACAGGATTTGTAATTGAAAGAGGACATGAACTCTATAACGAATGCTTAAAGGACAGAGTTCTTATTTTACCCACGACGAAGGGATCAACTGTAGCACCCTACATTATCCTAAGATTAAAGGCTAATGGTTGTGCACCTACGGCAATGATTTTTATGAAAGCCGAGCCAACTACCGCGGTGGGAGCAATTCTAGCTGACATTCCTACGATTCATAATCTTTCTTTAGATATTTTTTCTGTTGTTATGAATGGGATGAAAGTAAAGGTGGTGTCTTCAAGAGACAAAAGCTACGTGGAGGTAATACCTAATAAGATATTGTGCCCAAATTGCAAGGAGGAAATTCTTGAAAAGGCGGAGGAAGGTTGGTTTTGCAAGGAATGCGAATTTCACTGCAGAAATATGAATGTTAACATGGGGGAGGGAAGCTTTAGGTAAATCTTTATAACAATATTACTATAATTAATACTGTTATGTTCTTAGAAAATTGTTTGAAACTCCTACTCTCGGTATTTCTTGGGGGCTTAATAGGGATAGAGCGTGAGCTAGCCCACAAACCTGCTGGATTAAGAACCCATATGCTTGTGTGTTTGGCATCTTGCTTTTTCATGATGATATCTGTTGATTTTACCCAGGGCGCAGATCCTTCGAGGATAGCAGCTGGAGTTGTTACAGGCATAGGTTTTATAGGGGCAGGTACTATTATTGCGGGTGGTAAAGAAACGAAGAGATTGGTTATCGGAGTTACCACTGCTTCAAGTCTTTGGGTAACTGCAGCAGTAGGCTTGGCTGTTGGATATGGTCAATATGCTGAGGCTATCTTTGCTACAGTTCTAGCATCTGCAATTCTTTGGTTAAGGAAGGTTTTACCGATAGAGAAATTATCGGGTTAGCTAAACTTCTATTTCGATCATAACCTTCCTACCATCTGTCAATTTTAAGACTTTTCTTAAGGGGAGTGGAGAGATTATTTCAAGAACAGCTTTATGTTTACTTCTTTCTGGAAAGATAACGGCACCATCTATGGTCTTACCTTCTGCTTTTATTTTACAAGGAATTATTGCGAATCCTCCAAATTTCTTACTATTTTTGCAAAACCCCTCTACTTTATATGCTTTTTTAAAAATTTGCTCTGTAGTTTTAGTACTTACCTTTAAATTTAAAGTACCGGGATAAGGCTCAAAACCAACTACTTCTCTAATCTTCTCCTTGTATTCGTCCATTCTTAAGAATTTGGAAGCGGAACCAAAGCCAGAGCAAACAACACCCTCAATTATCATCTTGTCTTTCTTTATTATTTTCATTTTAGCTCTTCAGAATTTATTTCTTGCTTTCTGGATTGAAGCTGTCTGAGGCTAAATATTTGCTTTTTCACAACCATTCTTGAGTAGAAAGTCTTAATGCAGAGTTGAAACTCGGAAAGGACCTAACTGCTTTTAGTATTGCAAACTTTTCCAACTATTGTAATCCGATCTTCCTTTTGCATCTTGTAGGCAAGGAAAGATAAATTTTATAATATGAACCTTGTCTGGAAGTCGATTGAAGCTATTCATGCTTTTCCTATCAACTTTGAAATTCCTGCGTTAATCTTTTTAACTTTCCAATCATATTAATTTCAATGAAGATTCTTCGAAGATATTTACAATTGATTAATGAAATAGAGCTAGCACTTGGTGGTTTAGGGTTAGATGATTTACAAATCTTCTCTAAATTGCTGGCTAAGTATTGCAAAAAAGTGGATAGTGATGCGCTTAAAAACTTTTTATCTTCTCTAGCAACATTTGCTGAGGACTTTGGCTATGATTTCAAATCGATAATTAGAAAGATATTGGATGTGAGAAGTGTCGTAGAAGGTTATCTAAATGGCAGGTGTTCTCTCGAAAAGCTTAAAAATACGCTTGCTTGCAATATTTTGGGAGAGTATTCAACAGTTTCTGAGCAGATACTCTCAGAGCTTAGGGAATATGAACTATATCTGAAAGTTCTTAAAATAGCCGAACGAAGTAGAGCTGAGTATTTGGTGGATTTGCCAGATTTTATAGAATTCTTGGAACTCGAGGAAGGTAAAGTTATTAGCGAAAATGAAAAACGAGAAATAGCAAAGTTGAAAGAAAAATTGACAAAGCTAGGTGTTAGAGATGGTTACCATTGCATTTCCAAATATTTAGATTTAGCAGAGAAGTTTAAGGAGGAGTACAGAAAAAGAGCGGAGGAACTTATTAAGATTGAAAGGAAGGTAACATCCTTACAATGATTGAAATAGACGGTTCATTGCTAGAAGGAGGTGGTTCTATTGTAAGATTTTCGGTTGCGCTCTCGGCATTGACAGGAGAACCTGTCAGAATATTCAATATTCGCGCGAAGAGAAAAAATCCTGGTTTACAGGCTCAGCATTTAGCAGCCGTGAAGGCTGTAGCTAAGCTGTGTAACGCTAAGGTATATGGTTTGGAGATAGGATCTAGAGAGTTAAAATTTTACCCAGATAAGCTAAAGGGGGGCAAGATAGATGTAAAAATAAGCACAGCCGGTTCAACCATGCTTGTTCTTCAAGCACTATTGCTTCCTGCTATTTTTTGTAGAAATAATGTTGAAGTAACAATTAGAGGAGGGGGAACCTTTAATGAATGGGCCCCAACATACCATTACTTTAAGCATGTAGCTCTCTCAGCGTTGAAGTTTTTTGGCGTGGATGCTGAAGTCTTTGCGGAGAGGCATGGTTTCTACCCAAGAGGGGGTGCTGTTGTTAAAGCCTTTATAAAGCCCTGTAGCGAACTAACGCAGATAAATTTAACGGAGAGAGGAAAATTGTTGGAAGTTGGAGGTGTTTCATGTGTGGCTAACCTACCCAGACATATTGCTCAAAGACAGAGAGGTTCAGCTATTAATTTACTTTCTAAAGAGGGTTTGATTCCTACAATAAGAATAGAGGAATACTCCACGTTATCTCCAGGAACAGCTATTACAATCTGGTGTTTATATGAAAACGGTGCTTTTGGTGGAAGTTATCTGGGTAAAAAAGGTTTAAGAGCCGAGGAAGTAGGAAAAAGAGCAGCTTACGATTTGCTTGAAGATTTAAAAAGTAGGGCATGTTTTGACAAATATCTTTCCGATCAGCTTGTGCCGTTTCTTGCTTTATCAAAATCTAAAATTTCTGTTTCAAAGCTAACGATGCACGCAAAAACTAACATTGAGATTATTAAAAGAATTTTGGGAGTAAAAATAAAGGTGTTGGAGGACGAGGGACATGTAATTTTGTCATGTTAGTTTTACGAGCTAGCTAAAAATGAAAAATTATACTCTTGCAAACTTTATGCTTGCATTATAATACGCCTTGCAAAAATTAATAAGCTCAGCGGCAATTTCGAGTTTCTCTTTTTTGATAGGATCTGCTGGTATATTGCTTCTTAGATAAGGCTTTGAATATCTACCGACTACATCTCCGAAATCCATTCCAACAAGTAACATATTTTTGATACCTAAAGCGCAGGAAATGAAAACGCTTCTATCCCCATCGGTAAATCCGCCAAAATTGTAAACTCTTGGCTTGGGATGGGTCTGTGTTGTACCAATTACATTTTGTAGTCTTGGGGTATACTTCACGATTTTGCTGATATTATCTCCATGTGCGTGAACAAAAACAAAAGCGTCTTCACTTGCTTTGATGATGTCTTCTATTCTCCCGTCTAAGTCTGTGACAATGATATCTGGTTGAATGTTAATCTCTAGCAAATAGCTAGTAGCCCCATCAGCAGCAACAATTAGGCTGTTTTTTCTTTTAAATATGTCTTCGCTTTCCTCTAGAGACGGCCCCGCACCGCTAACAATACAGGAGTGAGTTTTTCTACAAAGAATGCTTTTTACGTAATCCCAAGAGACGGAATTATCACACTCAATAAGAATACTGCTCAAAATTTCTGTTGCTTTAGCATCTTTCTGAAAATTTAAATTAAACCTAGACAATCTTAAGACAATTTCTTTGTATTTCGCCAACCAAGTTTTTTTATCGATAATCCACTCACTAATCCTTAATACCCTCCGAAGTTATTCTAAATACAGCTTCCCCCTCTGGCAGGTAGGGGGAGTCTATCAACCTAGCAACTCTTTTCTCGGCTTTGCTCTTTCTTAGATAAATCCTAAATGTAGCTTGATGGCCAAGCACGTGACCACCTACTGGTCTGGTCGGATCAGCGAAGAAAGTATCTGGTTTTGCTTGCACTTGGTTTGTTACGTAAACAACCAAATTGTAGGCGTTTGCTAGGTTGTGGAGAGTTTTGAGGTGCCTATTTAGTTTTTGCTGTCTCTCATAAAGCATCCCCCTACCGGGGTACTCAACTCTGAAATTTGCTGTAAGAGAATCAACAATGATGAGCTTTACATTATAATCGTCAATTATCTTCTCACACTTTTCTGCAATCAGTATCTGATCCTCAGTAGTGTACGCTCTAGCTATATAAATATTTTTCAAAACTTCCTTAGGATCTAAGCTTTCATAGCGTTTTGCCATTTGAATAATTCTTTCTGGTCTGAAAGTGTTTTCTGTATCAATGTATAATGCTGAGCTATCGAGACCCCCTTCCTTCTTAGATAACTGAACATTAACAGCTAATTGATGAGCTAGCTGCGTATTATGAAAAAATGTTGGAAGATTGCCACCAACGAAATTATGATACTTCGGTACAACAAAATCGTAAACAAAATCTTTGTATTCCTCTCTGCAGATCTCCACTACGATATCCCAATCGAATTTTAAGATAAGCTTAAGTAAGCGTAAACTCTCTAAATATTCATCCACATTTTTCAAATTCTTATTTTCAAGTAACTCCAATAGTTTTTTAACGTCTGCTAGAATGTCCTCGAATTTTTTGTTATAAAGTTTTTCAATAAAATCAGTAACCTTCTTTAATACAGTTTCTGTGCAGTTTTCTCTTACAATTCTGTTCGCAAAATCTCTGCTCAGCTTTAGCTTTTCAATTGACATTACGCTGGAGAATCCCGCTATGTATGAGGATAAGATATCTAAGTTACTATACAACACATCCTTTAGCGAATATTTTTGTGCAAATTCGCCTATCTCGTCTTTCAAAGCTAAGATATCTTCGTTTGAAATATTTCTGTTGTATTTCTTCTCGAAATGTTCCCTTATCATGTAAAGTACCTTTTCATTTGGCATTCCCCCTTTACTTATGGCATGTAACACTCCCAAAGCAAAAGCATCTCTTTCGTTCAGTTTTATTAAGCTAACTTTTGGACAAGCGATAAAACTACCCTCTTTTATGTCTTTAGCTGAAACCCATCTCAGCCCACCATCCGTAAGAGTTAGAAGTTTATGAGACCTTGTAATTTTTAAGCATCTCCCCTTATAAGTTGAAATTTTTATGAGTTCCTCGGCGAACTCCTTATAAATGAAACTTGCGGGAACCTTTCTTAAGCCATCTTCAGTCAGACTCATAACTTGAACATTCTCCAATTTTACTATAAATCCGTCATCGTGCCTTTCTTCTCCAAATTTTTCTCTATACTTCTTGTAGACCTCTTCAATAGATTTTATGATTTGCTTATTATTGGAAAAGTAGATAACTGGTGTGTCCTTAGCAACGCATTTTCCTGAGCCGAATTCTCCAAAGCTCTCCACTATTGCTTGGGTTTCCAAACCACCGCCAAGCAACTTATCAAGGTTTCTACTGCCAGTTGTTAACCTGCCGATTTCCTTCCTCTTTTCAAGAACTTTTTCAGCAGTTTCTATTATAAACTCGACATTATTCTTTGCAACCTCTATTATCTGCTTAATTTTATTTTCGCTTAATCCTGTAACTTCCTGCAACTCGGGTACTGATGCGACAGCTATAGCCTCTATGCTAGAATATCCAGCATCCCTTAATTTTTCTGCTAATGCCTTACCGATTCCTGGCAAATCTTCTAAACTTTTCATTTCCCCTTACATTCTTCTAATTCCTTGATTAATATATTTATTTCTTCTTCGATTTGTGGCTCTCTAATTTCCTGTACAACAAATTCTGTGTCATCTATCACATCATTATATCTTACCTTTCCCGAAACAATTATCTCCTTTCCTAATATTTCATCTTTTCTAAGAAGTAGGAGTTCCAAGCTTGATTTTCCTTCTTTAACGTACTTGGCAACTTCTGAAGCTTTAACTCCTAATAACTTTTCTGCAGCATCTCTAAAGAATATTGCTCTAATATTGCTGGTTCCATCATCAATTACAGCGTTGATAACTAGGAGATACTCAGGATCAACTTTGCCGCAAGTGCTACAGACGTTATCGATCCTTTTTCCGCAATTCGGACAAAAACTAAAGAGTATTTCTCGTTCAAATAATTTGACGATGGTTCCTCTAATCTCCTTATTTCTTTCACCCTCTTTCAAATCTGCTATTGCAACCCTATTTTTATTGAGAACGAGCTCCTCTACTGGCGGTAAATCAGCTTCAACCTTTTTTATTTTACCCATTTTACTCAAATGCAACTCTATATCAAAGTAACCCTCCTTAACGTATGCGGAGCTTATTTTAACAGCATCTCCGACATTTATGTTTTTAACATGATTAACTTTATCATCCCAAAGCACAACCCTTGCAGTTCCAGTTTCGTCAGCAATTACTATACTAGCCACCTTTCCTTTGGTACCATCCTCCCTAGCAAACTCCTTAGGCTCATAGATTTTGAGAACTCTTCCTATAACGTCAACC
>CAZWFW010000019.1:0-18264 GCA_964633445.1 Candidatus Undinarchaeota archaeon
CAAATTATTATATAAAAATATTAATTTTTGAGTAAAAAGTACACTCAAAGATAGAAAAAATATACTTGTTTTCATTATGTTACATGAATTTTGAACCTTTCTTCAGATCCGCTTGTTTTATTATTTCTATAGGAAAAGAAACTTTAAGAAATTTCAAAGATACTCCTAAAGCTAAAGATGTCACGTCATGAAAATTGGAACTGTTACGCAAGCATATTTTTCGGCTCTCATGCATAGTTCCTCCATAAGTTTTATGGTTTTAGAGGAGAATGTGGCAAAGATGATAAAGTTTAAGAACCTTAAAAGAATCTATTTAATCTTAGCGGAGTGTTTTTATCTAAACTTGCTTTAAAATGAAGGTTATTGGGATAGATTTAGCGGCCAAAGAGCATAGGCAAAGCGGCGTTGCAGTTTTAGAAGATGGTAAGCTTGTTAAAAGGTTGATTTTACATACGGATAAGGAAATAGTGGATTTTGTAAAAAAGGAAAATCCTAAGGTTGTGGCAATAGACGCTCCTTTAACAAAGGTAAGGAAGGGTTATAGAAAAGCTGAAAAAGAGCTGATAAAAGTTGGTATAAGACCTTTGCCATTAGGTATGCCAGCAATGCAGCTGCTTTCAGAAAGAGCGTTAAGATTAAAAAATAAAATTAAGTTGCTTGGAACGGAGGTCATAGAGACGTTTCCAAGGGGTGTTGGGAAAGTAATTGGTAAAATAGATGAGAAAAATGAGCATATTAGGGATGCTATTTACGCTGCAATTGCGGCATATTGTTATTTAAAGAATTATTATAACGCCTATGGAAATGACGAAAAAATAATTTTACCGAAAAGAGGTCTAAAATTTAGTCGAGACAGAGGATATATTTGGATAAAATTTTGATGGCTTGCAGTAGCGATCTAAAATTGTAGGTAGGTTATCACAATTTGAGCTTTTGCATGCATTTTCCACAAAATTCCGCAAGCTTATGATCAACCTCCGCAATACTATTTGAGAAAGACATTACGCATCTCCTATTACTACAATGCTCCAAGCCAAATGTATGACCTAGCTCATGCAAACCTTCCTTAGCTATTCTTTCAATAAATAATTTATCGTTTTTAATCCCATAGAGCTTGGGATTTAGCCTAAATAGAGATATCAACGCATATTTGCCATTTATTTCTGCAAGTCCAAAAACAAAGTTTAAGTGCTCAACATAAATGTCAACATCAACAACCCCAAGCACCTTTTCATGATTATCGAATCTTTTCAGATATTCCAGCAAGAAATCTGCTGAATATTGCCTTCTTTCATAGTTAAACGCTTCCTTTGGTAAAATTGAGTATGTTATGGAGATCTCTGAAAAGGGTAACTCGCCTTTAAAATAGTTTATAGCCTCCCTTACCAAGTAGGAAAGGCTTTGATTTACGCTAAGCAAAGTGACTAGCAACCTCATAAAAAATTTAGGTAACTGATTTTTATGTAATTTTTAGCCCCGACTTTTTCGGAGTATTTGTTGAACCTCAAGACCCAAGACCAAAAGTTTCTTATATTGTCTTATATACATTACAAATATGTCAACAAAGTATGGTAAAGGTACAAGAGCATGTAGCTTTTGTGGTACCCATTCGAGGGTTATTCGTAAATATGGTTTAATGATATGTGGTAAATGTTTTAGAGAAGTGGCAAGTAAAATGGGCTTTAAGAAATATGAGTGATCACATAGCCAATGCTATAGCAACAATAAAGAATTGCGAAATTTCAGGTAAGGATGAATGTTATATTAAAGCATGCAATTTGCTAAAGGAGGTTTTAAAAGTTATGCAAAAAGAGAAATATATTGGAGAATTTGAGTTTATTGATGATGGTAAGCAAGGATATTTTAGAGTCAAGCTAATTGGTAAAATAAACAATTGTGGTGTTATAAAGCCAAGATTTCCTGTAAAAGTCAAGGATCTCGAGAAGTGGGAGAAAAGGTTTCTACCTGCAAGAGATTTTGGCATTTTAATTGTTAGCACTCCTCAAGGTGTAATGACGCATAGGGAGGCTAAGGAAAAACATATCGGTGGTGTGCTGATCGCCTATGTATATTAACTTTCAATAAGGTTTTTGAGAAAGAAGTCGACTAAATTTATGTCGTTTTTCTCGTGGAACACTATTCGGACAATATCACCATCACCAAAAGCTATTTTACATTTAGCATAGAACAATGTTAGTAACCACAAAATCTCAGAATTTCTGAGCGGCGCTTGGATGGTGATTGTGTGTTTCATCCTCCCTTTATAAATTATAGAGTTTTTAAGAAAAACTGTGTCAAAATGGCTAGCTAGAATATCTACCGACTGTTGCGAATATCTCCAAAAAGGCGGTGAGAAGCAATCACTAAAATTTAGAGTTGTATTCCTAAGAAAACTATCAATCAACTCAATTCTATTTTTCGCGAATGGGACATTAGAGAAATCCTCGTCACTATGAGAATAACCATGAACACAAAGATTTGCAGCGTTCTCTAGTTCTCTGAGATTCGACATAAATTCCTTATCTTTGCTTATATCTGCAACGTAGCCATGATTTAATATAACGAATAGATAGATCGTCGTGTTGAATTTGCTATACTTCTTTGCTATATACTTAGAAACTTCAACTCCATTCAATGGAGAAACGTCATGGATCTCTATTATGACGTTGCTAACCCTAACTTTAACCTGCCATAAATAAACTAAAATTAAAGAAACGACTATTAATAGGATAATACCTTGCTTGGCGGTAACAATTCTGAATCTCATAAATTTTATAGACCTTCATGCTTAAAGTTAACATGTCTTTTAAAGAAAGGGTTTGGGAGATTGTTAAGAAAGTGCCTAGAGGAAGGGTTACTACCTATAAGGAAATAGCAAAGGCTCTTGGAAATAAAAAAGCTTGCAGAGCTGTTGCACTGGCTTTGAAAATGAATCCTAAACCAATCGAGATACCATGCCATAGAGTAGTTAGATCGGATGGTAGTATCGGTGGGTACAGCCTAGGGGTTGATAAAAAAATAGAGTTATTAAAAGGTGAAGGGGTTAGGATCGAGAACGGCAAAGTTGATCTAAAAAAGTATTTCTTTAGCCTAAACGATTCTAAGAGCTAAAGTATATGCAGATATAACTAGATTAAGCACAGTCCATGCGCAAAGTGTATTGTTATAGATTTTAACGATTCTATCTGCCTCCGAATAAACATTGCTTATATAATCACCGTGGGGAAATCCTCCGATAATTGCTAGTATATGCTTATCCTTGTTTTCCTTGAAAAATCCGCACAAATCGATTTTCCCACCATTTTCCGAAAACACCAAAACAATTTCAGGATTTATTTCCTTTATGAGGTCGTTGAGACTACCATTCTTTATCTCAAGTAAAGGTTCCTTGGCGTTAGGAGGTACCCTGCCCTCCTTAAAAAGCTGCTCGAACAAGCCAATAAATCTGTCATAGTTTCTGGGCAATCTTGCATTGGGGTTTATGTAAACAACTTTGTTATGACGGGTATGCACATAAATTTTGAGTAAGCCTTCCCTACATAGCGGCATATCTAAAGCATTAAGCAAACAAATATGAATTATATCTGGTCTTCCTCTCCTGCGCCACCCCTTTAACCCTTTCATTACAGGGTGATGTTTGCTTGAATCAAGAATCATTTCCCAAGGCTTTTTACCCTTTCTCTTTGCAAGTTTCTTTATTAAAGGATAGTTCGCCAATTTCCTAGGTACTAACTCAAGCTCGCTATCAGCTATAATTATTGAAAGCATTATGCATGTTAATTACTGCATCTACTATTAAAGATATTTCTGTTCGTTCAAATCCATTTTTATAGTATCTGATTGTTCCTTTATCACCATTGATCGTAACTTGAAATTTGGGCCAAGTATTTTTCATATAAAAGCCAATAACTTTTAGAGAGTCATTATTCCTCTTCAACATCTTCTTAAACTTATCATTTGTCTCCAGCCGTCTTCCTCTCAGAGTTTCGTATAGAAGACCATCAATGTTTTTGAACACAGCAAATTTTATCTCCGAGCCATATTTCCTTGCTAGTTTCAAAAGCGATTCAGAATCAAGGGAGATTGGGGATATTTCTCCAAAATGTCTACCTATCTTTTTTAAAATTCTGTAAAGTACGTAATCTTTACCCCTCTCAATAGCCAAAACTTTATGCTTCTTGTAAATTGAGGCCTTAATTGTTATCTCAATACTCTTATCCGCGAAATCCTTTAATCTTTTCAAAATATCGCTGGCAACCTCCTTGAACTCTCTGCTAATAATGTCCTTTATAGGTTCGCTGTAGATAATTTTGAACGATAGTTCATCCTTGGAATTGGAGATAATCTTTATTCTTAAGCCTTTCACTTTTATATCCCTTAACTTAGGGATTTTAGATATTTTGTATAGACTTACCGTTGCCATATCGATCACCATTAATCTTTGTATATACATCGTTATATAAATTTTACTGTTTAGACATGTATAAAAAACTAAAGAGAAACTATGTATCTAGCAAGTCTCCTGTCTAATCCACTCTAAAAATTCCTTTAAACCATCCTTTATCTCAAAGAAAACTATGCATGGCAAAGTATAGCTATGAATTTTTCTCACTTCTTTAATAACTCTATCTTTAAGCTCTTTTTTAGTCTTAACAATTAGTATTGTTTCGTTAGCTTCCTCAATCTTTCCCTTCCACCAGTAAATCGAGGTTATGTTAGGAAAGATGTTAATGCATGCTGCTAATTTTTCTTCAACTAACTTTCTCCCTATTTTCTTCGCCTCTTCCACATTACTGCAAGTTATATAGCAAAATGTTACGCTCATTGCAAAGACTTTGCAAAAGTCTTTGCTTCTTTAACTATAAGATTTACCCTTTCAGGATCTTTCTCCACGATACTTCCTGTAACTATTATTTTAGCACCAGCTTCTATCATCCGCTTAAAATGGCCAAGCTTTCTTATACCACCCCCTACAATTAGGGGGATGTCTATGTTGCTAGCAACAAATCTGACGAATTCCTTTGGAATAGGCTCAGCAATTCCAGATCCTCCTTCTAAATACGTAAATTTGAAGCCAAAGTATTGGGCTGCAAGGGAATAAAGCATAGCAATCTCTGGCTTTTTTCTAGGTATTAGATTTGCATTACCCACCCAACCAACAGCACCTCCAGGCTCCACAATTAAATAGGCTACTGATATCGTTTCTATACCTATTTCTTTAATGTAAGGAGCAGCTATTGCTTGAGCCTGAGTTATCCAATACGGGTTGTTAGAATTCAGGAGGCTCATAAAAAAGATAGCATCAGCGTATTTGCTAATAACATGCACATTTCCAGGAAACAGAACTACTGGTTTATCGGTTACCTCTTTAATAGCCTTTATAGTTTCATCGAGTAAAGATGGATATATACGTAAGGAACCTCCCACAAGAAACAAATCCGTATATTCTAAAATTTCAGCAGCTCTACCAACTTTTTCAGGCATTGTTCTTTCTGGATCAAACAACGCTGCATGAACAAATACCTCTTCACCAATTCGCTTCATAAGGTATTCGTAAACACTCATTTTTCAAGTTTATTTATAGGTAGCTTAAAAATCTTAAATAATTTAATTACCACTCGAAAGTTGCTTGTTCATTCTATAACACCAGTCTTTCTAGCGAGCTCTTCGGCAGCCTTTCTAGTTATGCCCTTATCGCCCAGAATTGTGTAACGTTTGGGTCTTATCTTATTAGCTATTGTTAATGCCTTTATTATATATTCATCCTCTATACCAAGCTCCCTTGCTGTTGTGGGAGCTCCTATTTTCTTTAGAGCATCTCTTATCCTTTGCCAAGGTAAACCGTGCAGGTATGCCATCATTATCGTACCTACACCACACTGCTCCCCATGAAGCGCTGGTTTTGGTGCTATTCTATCCAACGCGTGGCTAAACATATGCTCTGCACCGGAGCATGGTCTACTTGATCCTGCAATACTCATCGCCGTGCCTGAGCTGATTAAAGCTTCAACAACGATTTTTACGCTTTCCTTTAATTTCTTAGCAATCTCACTAGCGTTGTTTATTATTATTTTAGCACTCATCAATGCTAAAGCTGCGGCATAATCTCCGTAGTATTCGCCACGCAACTTATGCGCAAGTTCCCAATCCTTCACTGCGGTATAATTAGCAACCAAATCCCCGCAACCAGCCGCTGTGAATCTATAAGGGGCTTTGGAAATAACTTCCAAATCAGCTACTATAGCTATTGGAGCTGAAGCTTTTTTTGAAACGCCCTTGAATGAGGCATTTGGACTTGCTATACCATCATGAGACGCTGCCGTTGGTATGGATATGAAAGGAACATATGCTATATAACTGGCATACTTCGCCAAATCGATGTTTTTACCCCCACCAACCCCTACAACAAAATCTATCTTTTTCTTCTCTATATAGTCACCCAGTTCTTCTGCCTCATCTAAACTAGATCTCTCAGCAAGCTTAACCTCAACATCAAAATCGCTTTTCAAAAGCTGCTCTTCAACTTTCCTTCCAGCTATCTTCATAGTTTTTTTGCCTGAAACGATAATAGCTTTCTTGCCAAGCTGCAGTTTCTTGCATAAGTTAGAAACCTTCTCTATAGCGTTATCTCCTATCAATACTTTTCTCGGCAACTCTATCTTCTTAAGCATTTATTAGCAACCAAAAATTCTTTGATGATACAAAAAATGCTAATATTGACAACAACATTCCAGCTTTTATAAGTTTTTGAGCCCTCTCGGCATTTGCAAAGTTATAAATTGCATAGACAAACATAGTATATGAGGGTAGGAGAAGGAAAATTCCCAAAGATAATAAAATATCACTAACAAATAATGTTGGACTTAACAACATGGCAAGTATTAGCATTATTGCTGCCACTTTAGCTGCAAATCCTTTGCCAAATGTTATAGGAATTGTTTTCCTGCCTATACGCATATCACCCCTTATATCCTCGATATCCTTAATAACCTCTCTAGCAAATACGGCAAAGAAGGTTATTATCGCTATTAGCCAACCCGAAAATACGTTTTGTCCGAGTAATGCTCCAAATATGAACACAGAAGCCGTTAAATAGGAAATAATGATATTTCCCGCAATTCCGTTAATATTCTTAATTTTTGGGTAGAAAACCAGTATTATGGAGTTTACTGCTGCTAGCAACATACAGCTCTTAGGAAGCTCAAAGGATATGGCGATTCCTAAGATAAAAAGGAAGAAGGCGTACACTAAAGCTAACTCAGGTTTTAACTTGCCAGAGGGTATTGGCCTTTCTGGTTTGTTCATCCTGTCAATTTTTCTGTCGAAGTAATCGTCTATAGCGTTACCTCCTGCGGTTATCAAAGCTGCAACAATTCCAGCCAAAAGTATCTTATCAGCATATAGATAGGCATTATTAACGCTGATAAGCGCTCCAGTTACAACACCGAAGATAACCATGATACAGTTTATCGGCCTTGAAAGAGTTAAGAGATGATATATCCTTGTTCTTAAAGCTTCGAGTAAAGGTATCAGCATTAAAATGGCTAGATAAGCAGCTAGATCGACTAATTGCTCCAGCGCTTTTGCATTTGCCGTTATAAAATCAACGATTACATTTGACATCTTCTCGCATACTTCTCTATGTTAATACCCCTTACTCTCGCCATTTCAGCTAATGACTCTTTAATAATTAAAGGACTTCTTTTTAAATCTTTAATATTTTTCGAATTGGTAGCTAACATGCAAACCTTCATTTCAATAATAATTTTTCTAAAAAAATTATCTAAACATTTATCACCCTTCACACAGGCCTTCAAAAATGGTAAGGCTATACCTGCAATACTCGCACCCAATGCTAATGACTTGGCAACATCTAAACCTGTTCTAATACCTCCAGAAGCAATTATTGGTATATCTGTGCTATTAACAACCTCAAGCAAGCTCAATGCTGTTGGAATTCCCCAAGAGGCGAATACTCTTGCAATATCCGCATTTTTGGTATTCCTATAGCTCTCCACAATAGCAAAATTCGTACCACCTGCCCCTCCTATGTCAATAGCATCCACGAAGTTAAGTTTCTCAGCAACCTCTCCGCAAATCCCAAAACCGACCTCCTTTATTATCAAAGGAACCCTCAAATCCTTTTTAACCTCCTTCAGTAAGCTTAAAACGCCTTTTAGGTTTACCTCTTCTCCTTGAATTACCTCCTGCAAAATATTTAAATGAATGGCTAAAGCATTGGCTTCAACCATATTAACAACATCACATAACCTATCCCTATAGTTTTTAACCTGATTTATCCCAATGTTAGCTATTAAAAAGCAATCTTTTGCGACATCTCTTGCTATTCTGTATGTATCGATAACCTCCTTGTTCTCAAGCGCTGGTCTCATGCTACCGAGACCCATTGGTATATTATGCTTGCTTGCAAATCTTGCCAACCTCTCATTAATTTTTTTAGCTAAGGCATGGCCCCCTGTCATGCTGTTAATAAGGATGGGATAATCAAATTCCTCGCCAAGAAATTTCACATTCGTATCAATTTCATTTTCATCGATCTCTGGTAGTGCATAATGAACGAATTCTACATCCTCAAAACCTGTACTTTTAAATCCCTCAACACTTTTTTTTAGACAAATTAAAATATGATCCCTCTTCCTATCCTCAATGCTCATTTTGTATCACCAAGTTACTAGTGTTCCTACTCTTCTGCAACTGATCGCCAACCTTAAACTATTTCTCTTTAAACCATTTATTATTAAGCACTCGCAGCCAAGCCTATACCGTTTCAATCTCATTAGCTTCCCAAAAAAACTGCCAGTAACATCAAAGTAAGCATTGCTTGGCTTTCTGGGTTCATCTTGCCTGATAGATATCTCTCTTAAATTCACCTCCTTAAGTAGCTTAGCATCCTTGCATTTCTTAGGATCTTTATCGTACACACCGTCAACATCGCAACAAAAGATAAGCTTCTCCGCATCAAGCTTCTTTGCAAGAAAGCAAGATATGGTATCGCCGGATATTATTGAAAATCCTTGCTTAGTATCGAAAACAACATCGCCATAAAGCACGGGTACAATACCTTTAGCAAGCATATCCTCAATTATTTCTAGATTAAACTTTTTTATCTCTCCATTCTCAGAGATAAGCATAGCTGAAGTTTGCAACGAAATTGCTGAAATTTTTGCATTAATGAGACGCTCCACAATAATTCTATTCAACTTCTGCATGGCATTTTGTGTTTTTGCTATCAAAAGCCTTGATTCTTTATCATTTCTTCCTTTCGGATACCACTTACTTGCGTAGTAATGCCCAAAGGAGCCTCCACCATGCACAACAATTAACTCCTTCTCATTAGAATCCGCTATCTCTTTGCAGAGCCTATCTATAGCATTATATCGAGGCATAAGGGGTAGATGCTTATAGGTTATAACGCTACCCCCTAACTTCACAACTTTCAACTTTCACACCCTCTGTTACATTTGCTAGAAAAGATGAATATTTTAATTTTTTAATCTCCTCCAGAACATAATGCTCTCGCATTGGAGCATATGCTATTATGCATCCACCTCCTCCAGCACCTGTTAGCTTTGATCCCAAAGCACCCAGTTCCCTTGTAACATGAACTATTTCATTTAATTTAGGCGTACTTACACCAAGAGATTCCAGCAAGCCATGATTTATATTCATTAAGTACCCAACTTCTTCATCACCACCGTATATCAAAGCTTTCCTGCCCTTTTCCACAACTTTACCAATTGCGTCAATGATGCTTTTAAATATCTCTGGATACTTGTTGCGAAGCATCCTTACTTTAGCAACAAGATCCTTCGTGCTTCTTTTTTCTTTGCTATTAATTACAATAAATCTTAGCTCCCTATCAATTCTCTTAAAGGAGTCGGGGGTTATGTAAAGTAAACCACCGTATGTTGCCATCAAGGTATCCATTTTACTCGCAGCTCCCTGCACCTCAACCTCAACTTCATGTCCAAGTTTGGACACTTCCTCCCTGCTCAATTCGTAACCAAGAAGTTTTGATAATGATACAATGGTAGCAACAGTAACTGCTGCGGAGCTAGCTAGACCTGCAGCCTCGGGCAAATCAGAATCGATTATCAGCGAAATTCCACAGGAATCATCTAAATAATTGAATATTTTCTCAACAGCCACCTCCACATACTTAAAGAAGGCATTCCTCCTATTTGAAATTAACGTTACCTCGTTATCGATTTTGATAACAGTATAATCGGAAAATCTTCCTTTACTTCTCACTACAACCCTATCATCTCCTCTCTTTTCTACAGAAACTCTACACCTTTTATTTATAGCCATTGAAATTGCTGGTTTACCGTAAACAATTGCATGCTCCCCAAAAATTTTAACATTACCTGGTGCAGAAGCAACTACCTTCATTAAAAAACTAAGGGCGGCTCCAGCATAATTTCTTTTATTTTCCATATGGAAAATAAATCGCATCGTAACATATGGGCGACTTAAAATTATATTTGTTTAATTACTAACAAAGTTAAACATGATTCCTCACAATTGTGCTGTTGCTGGAGCCTTTTCACAAAAGAAAAATGTTGCTAGTTTGCTTTATTATTGCTTAGTAGCATTACAGCATCGTGGTCAGGAATCTGCAGGAATTGCGGTAGTGAAAGATAATAAGATTAAGCGTAAGGTAGGTATGGGTCTAACGTCATCTGTATTCTCAGAGGAAGATTTAAAAAACTTGAAGAGTTACGTCGGTATTGCTCATACAAGATATTCAACAACTGGCTCTTCAAACATATCGAATGCCCAACCAATTGTTGTTGGTGATGTTGCTTGTGCTCATAACGGAAACTTGGTAAATTATAAACAAATAGCAAAGAGCTTCAGAGATAAACTTAAAACAACAGCTGATTCCGAAGTAATAGCCCTGCTTTTCAAGGAATTTGTTGATAATTTTGGTTTAAAGGATGGTTTAAGGAAACTAATGAAAAGTGTTGTTGGCTCATATAGCGTGTGCATGCTGTATAATAATGCATTAATTGCTATGCGCGATCCCTTAGGCTTCAAACCCCTTAGTATAGGAGAGCTTGAGGATGGTTATGTAGTTGCGAGCGAAACATGCGCTTTGGATGCTGTCAATGCAAGATACCTACGCGATGTCGATGCTGGCGAGGTGATAAGAATTGACGGGAATGGTATCGAAACAATCTTAAAAATTAATTTAAAGAGAAAAGCATTCTGTATGTTTGAATATGTTTATTTTGCTAGACCTGATTCCAAAATTAATGGCAGAGAGGTTTATGGGGTTAGAAAAAGCTTAGGTAGGTTGCTCGCAAAGAATGATGATGTTAAAGCAGATATCGTAATCCCGGTACCTGACTCTGGCATATGCGCAGCAATTGGTTATGCCGAAGCCTCTGGTATCAAGTACGGGGAGGGTTTAATAAAAAATCGATACGTAGGAAGAACTTTTATAATGCCAAAGCAAAAGCTGAGGGAGAAAGGCGTAGATCTTAAGCTTGCACCAATAAAATCCGAAATTAAAGGCAAAAGGATAATCTTGGTCGATGATTCGATTGTTAGAGGAACAACCATTAGAAAGATTGTTAAATTACTTAAGGATGCTGGCGCTAAAGAGGTGCATGTTAGAATCAGTTGCCCTCCAATAACAAGTCCTTGCTTTTATGGCATAGATTTTCCAACAAAGCAAGAATTAATTGCTGCAAATAAGAGTGTAGAGGAAATTCGCAAGATTATTAAAGCTGATAGTCTAAAATATCAAACTATTGAAAATTTGGTTAAGGCTATTGGTATAAAGAAGGAAAATCTATGCTTGGCTTGCCTAACTGGAGAATATCCAACGGAATTGTATGATTATGAAAGGAATATTAACAAAAATTAACATAACTTAATTTAATGGAAGCAGAGATGATTTTGAAGAATTTAAAAAATTTTTCCAGCATCTTAATTTTATTCTTAGTATATTATATCTGTAGCTTAGTTTTAACTGCTAAATATCTCTGTGAGTGTCTTTCGTGTGATTATATTTGGTATGCTTTGTGCATTACTTTTGGATTTTTAGTACCATTAGCTATCATCTTCTTTGTTACAGCCGCCCAAAACAGCTCATTAAAACACTTCCTACCAGTTATCTATCTTGGGGGTATTACTTACAATCTTCATTTTGGAAGACTGTGGCTTTTGGGAAGTATTTTAATAGCTTTTATCATTTTAGATAGAGTAAATCTTTCCAAAGATAACGTAGCCAAATCGACAATTGCAATTCTCCTAGCAGTACTTGCTATAATGCTTTTTCCTTTTGTTACTTTCTCTAAAATTAGAGGAGACTCTATTCCTATTGCACTTCTTGCCGCATTAATTCTATATTTAATCAACAAGAAATTTTCTACCAGATCTCAGCATCCTTCATATTTATCACTCTTAGTCATTTCCATAGCTATTTTAGCACTTTTCAGAATTTTAGTAGAGGAGATTCTGATGCTATTATACTATTTGCTTGCACCTTTCATCAACACCTTCCTCTTTATTGTTCTTAATAAAGAAAGCAAACTTATCCCCTTAGAACTAGGTTATAAAGGAATTTTAAAAATTTTATGCATCTCAATAGCTTTTTATATTCCCTATGGAATTAGCTTTCTCATAGGGTTATTTATGGTAATGGCTTACTAAATTCAAAATTTAGGATACTGTAGGCTATAATAGATAAGGAATTAGAGATATAAAAGCTTACGGGAGGTGATAATATGATAAAAAGAAACCCTAAAACATCTTGGGCTGAAAGCTATATGCCAATAATCGATGACGCAGCATATATTGATGAAACTGCCGTCGTTATAGGCAACGTGAAAATTGGCAGAAATGTTGTGGTTTTACCAAATGTTGTTATTAGAGCAGATGAAGGTATGCCAATAGAAATTGGGGAAAACACGAACATACAGGATGGCGTAGTAATTCATTGCTTAAAAAATGCAAGCGTAAAAATAGGTAGAAATGTTAGCATAGCCCACAGAGCAGTTATCCATGGTCCTACAGAAATTGGGGACAATACTTTTATAGGATTTAATACTGTAATCCTAAAAGCTAAAATTGGCAAAAATTGCTTTATTTCTCATAATGCAGTAGTTATAAATGTTGAAATACCTGACGGTAAATTTGTACCACCTTTAAGCCTGATAGATAGTGAAGAGAAGGTTGAGGATCTAAGAGATGTTACGGAAGCTGAGAAGGAATTTGCTAGGGATGTTATTGAAGTTAATCAAGAGTTAAGGAGGGGATATAGGGGTATGACATCAGGGTAGTCAAAAAGCTAGCCCCAGTCTTTGCTAATTATTCCTTTACAAAATTGCTTTTTTCTTTTATTTTCCTTTGCAAACTTAAGTTTTCTGAAAAATCTAACTCAATAATTTGCTAGTTTGTTATTCTCCTGCTGTTATATCCCCCATCTAAGAAATATTGTTCCAACATGGTCTTATTCTTTAAATCGAGGATGTCACCAACTTTTCATAAAACTTTTTCCAATTTTCCCTAATACCAAGTTCTGCAAAATATTTGAAAATATTTTCAATATCCCTCCTCAAGAGCTCGTGAGCTTGGGGATGATCAAGCGTCACGGCTTGTGCCCAATCAATAAGTACTGGCGTACCATTATAATTTAAAACATTGTATTCGCTTAGGTCCCCATGAACAAGTTCCGCTTCTGTGTACAATCTCTCTATATATTCTTTTATCTCGTTGAACATATTTCTTGCACTTTCGAGATCTTCAGGTGAGGATTCATGTAAAGTGGAAGCTGGTACCCAACCTTCACCGATAAATTCCATAACAAGCACGTTTTCTCTAAACTTTATAGGCTCGGGAACTCTAATGCCTGCCTCATAAGCTCTTTTTAAGTTTCTAAATTCCTTTTTAACCCAAAGATAGATAATTTTTCTCCTAGATTTTTTTATTCCAGGAAATCTCGGATCACCTAACAAATACTTCCACATGTTCCTAAATTCTGTTGTTTCGATTCTGTATACTTTAATCGCTAGATATCTTCCGTTTTTATCTTTTACCGCGAGAATATTGGCTTCTTTCCCAGAAGAAATTGTACCATGCAATTCTTCAATTAAACCTTTTTTTGAGAGATCGTAAAGAATCATTAGAGTTCGTTTGTCAAAGATTTCCGAATAAATTTTAAATTGATCAGCATCTTTTTCTCTTTTTTCCTCTTTAAGGGTTTTATCTATCTCCTCATAGATATCCATCATAGAGTTAACAGGTTCTTTCTTTTAAGCCATTCCACCTCTGTGGAGGTATATCTGTAGACAACATCCGCCTTTTTATCTCCACTAACAGGCCAGGGCCTAACTATTAAGATATCTCCAATTTTTATCCACATCCTCTTAATGTGCTTTCCAGGAATTCTACAAACTCTTATTTTCCCATCCTCACATCTAGCCTTTAAATGGTAAGCACCTAACATTTCAATAACCTCTGCGAACATCTCCCCTTCGCTCTTATCTGGAGTTCTTGCTCTAACTTCAGTCTCCTCACCGAATTCTCCTGTATTTGGGACTTTTTCTTTCTTCATCATTTTTTTACTGACGAATATATACTTTCCTTTCTTTCGAATATTTTAACAGCTTCTACAATTTTTAATGAACGGATAGTTGCATCTCTATTTTAGTTTTTATATGAATATTGCACTTTACGACCATTTATGCCTTTACCGCACCTCTCTAAGACAGTGTACCTCTTTCTTAATCTAACCTTATCTATATTTTTTGCAGCAATTTTTATCTCTTTTAGCGTTTTCGGATCAACCAACTTTACAAAATTTTTCTGAAAGGATAGAATCTGATAAAGCTTTCCTTCGTATTCTACTATATCTCCTCTTTGCCATCTGGGTATCCTTACCGAAATTGTAACTCTATAAATATCCCTTCCGTTTTTCCTTGTAACCAATTTTGCGCTTTCCTTCTTTTTAAAAATATAATAGCTTGAAAGTTTATTAAGAAATTTTCTCGCATCCCCTCTACTTTGGAAGAAGACATCTATTCCTATAGGTTTTCTAAGTCTTTCGTATTGTAGTTTGCTCAGCAATCTCTTTTCGATCTCTTTTAAAATCTCTTTAGACGATCTTATTTGGACTTTAACGGCATAGAAACCTCCTCTGATTTTCATGCATATTCTGCAGCACTGTAGCTTAATTTTAGCCTTAACTATTTCCTCTCTCTCTAGCAGCATTGAATCGACTTTTTTTGAAACTAGAACTTTTAGAACCTTTAAATTAGGTTCTTCCTTTATTATTTCGTGGGATTTCAGGGACCCAAGCACAATTTCTTCTAGAGACTTCTTTATGGCATCCTCCAGGCTAATATTCGGATTTTCAACAAACTTTCCGCAAAATTTGCATATAGCTATATTAATAACATGCTTCTTAAGAAATCTCTCTTGTGTTAGCAAGCACTCCTCACAAAGTCCATTTACAGTTTTTTCAACGGTTTTTCCACATTTTACGCAGAATTTCATAGCTTTACTACTTGCACGTGGGGAATGTCCTTTATCCTTATCACAGCTTCAGGGTGAATTAAACCCATGCTCTCCAGCACTTTCACAGCCTTTTCGCCAACAGCGTTTATTATTGTAGCCTCCTTAATAATCTTCTTCAATTTAACTTCATCGCAATTTTCTCCAGCATAAAAAGATCCTATCTTGAGTAGTTTTTCCCCTTCTCTGAACTCTCTTCCCAGCAATTCTTTATCGCAAACAGCTAACAAAACGTGATCTGCAGTTTTAAAGATTTTTATTGAAAACATAATTATACTTCTGGGACAGTTCTCCTGGCACCGCATGCCATACATTTAATTATAAGAACTCCTTTCTCTTTAATTAACACAGTATCCGGCTTTCCGCATTCCGGGCAAATGACGTATTCATTAATGTACTTGCTCAATTTCTCATTCAAAACAAACTTGGAAAATCTTCCAGTAAATATTACTCTTTTATCCTCAAAAATACCGTACGTCCCCAATTCCTTGAGAAGAAATTTATAGATGTCTTTCGGGTTTCTGCCAAGTTTCTTTGCTATTTCCCTTAAATTATATATAACGGTCTTGCTCCCTTCAATAGTGCAATCTATTTTTGGATATTCAAATCTAACATCTCCCTTAACTTTTTCAGGCAAATTTTTTATTGCACGGTTAAGCAGTTCCTCATATGTATAGTTAAACATGTAACTTATCACACCTTTTAAATATAAATTGGTTTCGATAAAGAATTTTATGAGGGCTGAGGAACTTGAAAAATATAGAAAAGCGGGTCTAATCGCTGCGGAAATTAAAAAACTGGCGCTTGAAATTGTAAAACCTGGAATAAAAATTTGCGATGCTGTGGAAAGATTGGAAAACGAAATTTTAAAAAAAGGGGCTAAACTAGCTTTTCCCCTGAATCTATCTCTAAATGATATTGCAGCACACGACACAGCAGACCTGAATGATACACGCATTATCAATGAAGATGTCATCAAGGTTGATATTGGTGTACATATCGATGGTTACATTGCGGATACTGCAATTACGATCTGCTTTAACGATGAGTACAAGGAATTGAAAGAAATTTGCGATATCGCTTTGCAGAAAGCCTTAAGCAAAGTTAAAGCAGGAGTTGCGGTATCGGAAATTGGAGCCGAAATTGAGGACACAATAAAATCTATCGGTTATAAACCAATAGAAAATCTTTCTGGACACGGCCTGGATAGATATAATCTGCATACGGGTCTAACAATTCCAAATGTCACTGAAGGAGGAGACATACTTAGAGAAGGACAAGTTATTGCTATCGAACCTTTTGCAACAAACGGCAAGGGAAGGGTTACTGATACCAGCGAAGCGAGAATCTTTCAATATTCAAAGGATATCCCTACAAGGCTTAGAGAAGCGAGAGAGATACTGAGAGCTGCAAGAGACGAGTATAAAACATTACCTTTTGCAGCGAGATGGTTTAAGAATAAGTTTAGCGCTTTTAAAATAAAATATGCTATAAATCAGCTCCTATTAGCAGGTGCGATATTTAAATACCCAGTTTTAAGAGAGGAGGATGGTGGTGTTGTGGTTCAAGCTGAACACACAGTTATTGTTAAAAAAGATGGTTGTGAGATCATAACTTAAATGAATTTGCTAGAAGTTGTCAAGAAGGCAGCGCTAGCAGCGAAGGATGCTTTGAAGGATAAAATTGGTAAAGGTAGGATTGTGGGTAACGGCGCTTTGAGTGACGAAACTTACGACATAGATTTGCTCGTAGAGGATGCCGCGATTAACGAACTTAAGTCATTAAGCGCAATAATAATTTCCGAAGAAAAAGGAATTTTAGAACTAGCGGATAACCCAGAGTTTCTGATTATTATGGATCCCCTAGACGGTAGCAAGAATGTTGCTAGGAATCTTCCTATAGCCTCATTTTCGATAGCAATCTACAATTTTAGCGAGAGTTTTAATTTAGACAAAGCCCTACTCGCTTACGTCTACGATTTTCTGAGAAATTGCGAGTACTATTCAATTAATGGTAAATCCTATAAGGATGCTCATAAAATAAAATGTTCAAACACATCTACACTAGACAAAGCAACTATTTCATGTTACTATCCATTTATTTCCTGCAAAAGCAGAAGATGCTTGGGTAGCGTCGCCCTGGAACTGTGTTTGGTAGCGGATGGCACACTTGATGGTTTAATTTGCTGCGAAAATAAGCTGAGAATAGTGGATTTCGCGGCTGGATACAAAATTTTGAAGAATGCTGGCGGTGTAGTTAGGGTTAGAACAAATAATAACAAACCGATAGATCCCTTCAATCTATCGCAGAGATACAATATAATTGCAACAAATCCTAAAATTTCGAATGAAATTGCTGCAGAGGTATCCAAATTTTACAACTCAAGAACGTTTTTATAGTTCTACCTTCATTAAACACTTATGGAATTTGAAAAAAGGGTTTTTGAAAAACTTTTTCCTAACCTCTTTAAAGAAATAGAAGAGAAAGTTAGCTGCATTTCTATTGATTGTGTAAGATCCAACGTCGAGGAAGCTGAAAAGTGCTTGGAGGAACCTACAGTAATAGACTATTTGAGAAGATGTGAAAGCGTTAAGGAAGCTAAAGAAGTAATTGAGTATCTGGAGGAAAAAGGTGAAATTTCAAAGGAATATGCCAATAGATTAAGAAAGCAATTGCTTTTCTTTGGATTAGAAAGCTTTGGAAGGAAAAAGAAGTGAA
>CAZWFW010000020.1:0-18179 GCA_964633445.1 Candidatus Undinarchaeota archaeon
AAGTAGGAATAGCAGCTGCAAAATTTTCTTGCGATCAAATTTGTAGCAGTTGGGAAAGTGCTAATTGTGATAACAGTGTTAGATGTGTTTCTGAAGGAATTAATGACACATGCTATAATCTCTTCTGTAGCAAATGTGGTTTTGATCCTGCAGCAAATAAATATGTTTGCAATGATACCGGTACTGTGCCAAATCCTTGTCAAAACATAACAAAATGCAACTGTAGATGCTGATAATATTCGTTTTGCTTGTTAGAGATACCAAAAGCATCAGCCAAGCAAAATGGGAGGGCTGGGATTCGAACCCAGGTCGGCGGCTCCCGAAGCCGCCATGCTACCACTACACCACCCTCCCCTTAAATAGCTAAATAATTTTAAAAATTATTATGGATTCCCTCTTCCACTTTATCTTTTCAATTATTGCAGGAATGGCTTTAGACATAGATAGGAAGTACGGGTTAAAAACCTTAATCATTTTTGCTTTGATAGCAACTCTAATTGATGTGGATCATATCTGTATAGTTAATGGTAAAATAAGTCTTTGTGACAGAGGTATTTTTCATTCGATACTTTTCGCGGTTTTCCTACCATTTCTTCTGTTTTTATTATTTTACGCTTACGAAAAACCAAAAGGAAAAATAAGAAATCAAACACTTGCTCTTTTACTGATGATTCTCCTAACTGGACACTTAATTTGCGATATGCTTAGCGGAGAGAAAGTTAGATTATTTTATCCAATCACAGAGAGAGAATTTTCTATTCCAACATACAGAATAGCTGTGGAAGGAAAATATCTGGTAAATACTCCAGGTATAGCGTTGCTAATCTACTTTTTAGTTCTATTTTTGACAAAATTCATAGAGGACTTTATTTATTTCTTTGAGAGACAACATCTCAAGATAAAGGAAGCATTTAGGAAAAGTTTAAAGGAGGGGATTTTTGGAGAGGAAGGTTAGAATAGCTTATGGATTTGTAACTTTATCCATCTCAAATTTATGCTTTTAATTTGGAGTATAGAAAAGTGAGCTACCTCATCACTCGTAAGGGGACTTCCTGCTTCACAGAGAGAGCTTACCACAGCCGGCTCTTTCAGCCTTACTGTGGCAGAGGTTCTCTCTCCAAAGCTATCAGGCTGCTCATTCCTCATCAATATTGCTTTGATATTTATACCAATAGTATATAATTTTCGGCTTTCATCCTCTCCCTTTCAGAAGGACTTCCTGACAATAGAGTTAAAAGCTAATTTAAAAAAACTTTTTAATTTTCAATCTCATTTATATATATGCTTTGGACAGACAAATATAAGCCAAAGAGACTTGAGGATATTGTTGGTCAAGAACAAGGGATTTCTAAGATTAGGATTTTTATGAATGAGTGGCAAAGGGGTAAGCCAAGATACAAAGCCTTATTAATTTATGGCCCCCCAGGCGTCGGAAAAACCGCAAGCATATATGCCTTAGCGAATGAGACCAATGCAGAGCTAATAGAGATGAATGCCAGCGATTTCAGGAATGCGCATAAAGTTAAAGAGGTTTTGGGACATGCATCCGTGCAGATGAGCTTATTTGGCAAAAACAAGATAATTCTTGTAGATGAAGTTGACGGAATTCACGGAAAGGAAGACAAAGGGGGGTTAGCGGCAGTTATCAAAGTAATTTACGAATCAAAATTTCCCGTTTTTTTGACTGCTAACAATCCCTGGGCTCAAAACCTAAAACCTTTGAGAAATATTTGCCAGTTTGTTGAATTTAGGAAAGTTAACGCAAGAGCGATTGTCTCTTTGCTTGAAAGAATATGCAGAAGAGAAGGTATTACATATGATAGGAAAGCATTATCAGCAATAGCCCAACGAAACAATGGTGATGTTAGGGCATGCATACTGGATTTGCAAGCCATAGCCGAGCACAGCAGGCGCGTAACTCTTGAGGATGTTAAAGATTTGGCAAACAGAAATAGAGAGCAAAGCATTTTTGATACCCTCAAGATTATTTTCAAAACCAAGAGTGTGATGGCTGCAATTTTAGCAGTCGCAAATGCTGACAGAGATCCCGATGAGCTAATGCTTTGGATTGAGGAAAACATTGTAAATGAATATGAAAAAATGGATGAAGTAGCTAAAGCTTATAATGCTATTTCAAGAGCAGATGTTTTTTATGGGAGGGTGAGAAACCAATTCTGGCGTTTAAAAGCTTATGGAAACGAATTAATGAGCGCTGGTGTTGCCTTAGCAAAGCATGAAATGTACAGAAAGTTTACAAAATACAGACCGCCTGCTCTGCTTAAGAAAATGGCTCAAACCAAAGAAGAAAGAGAGGTTCTAAGGAAGGTTTTGGAGAAGTTTGCAAAAAATTTGCATGCGTCTAAAAATGAGGTAAGAAGGGAATATTTACCATTGATTAAAATGATATTTGCAAAAAATTTGGAAAAGGCTGTGGAGATTTCTAGGTATTTAAGACTTAGCAAGGAGGAAGTTGAAATACTATGCGAAAACAAGGAAATTGCAGAAAGGATATATGCAAGAGCTAAAGCTTGAACCAAAAAATAGGGTAATTTTAGCATTAGATGTTAGTAATTTGGATAAAGCTATTAGTATCGCTAAACAAGTAAGCAAATATGTTGATGGGATAAAAATAGGATATCCCCTATTGCTAAGACACTCTGCATCATGTATTTCAAAAATAAAGGCGGAAGTAGGTAAGCCAATAATAATTGATATAAAGCTTGCAGACATACCCTATATTAACAAAGAAGTTGCAAGAATACTCAAGAAAAGCGGCGCAGATTATTTAATTATGCACGCATTTGTTGGTAGTATAGCGATAGAATCAGCCATTGAGGTTTTTGGGAGAAAAAACATTATTCTTGTAGTGGCAATGACACATGAGGGTGCTAGCTATTTGATTAATAGGAAAAGTAATAGAATAAGAGCTATAAGACTCGCAAGAAACTTGAACGTTTTTGGGATTGTTGCGCCTGCAATATATAAAAATATAGTAAGGTTTGCGAGAAAAGACTTTGATAGATGGCATAAAAAAATTTATATTCTCAGCCCTGGTATAGGAGCACAAGGTGCTTTGCCAGGTTCAGCAATTCAAAACGGTGCAGATTTTGAAATTGTTGGTAGGGCAATTTACAATGCAAAGGATCCCGCAAAGACTGCTAAGGGGATAAGGAATAAAATAAGGGAAATCTCAGAAAGTCTGTGATATTTAAAATTTTTTAATCTTAAATCGGTATGCCAAAGTAAGCGCTCATCATACCAAAGCTTTAACACCCAACCAAGCTATCCCTAAGCCAACAATTGCCATTATGAGCAGATAGAGAAAGTTTATCACAATGAATGGGAATCCTTTAAACAGTGTCATCAAAATATTCAGGGGAAAGGGTAATTCTTTATAAGCTTTTTCCAGAAGATTTTCTGTCATGTTTGTTACTGTTGGCATTGTTTCGTTAGTGATATTTTTAACCTTCTCACTATACTGCGTATAATTGGCGAAACCTTCAATTATTTCTTCAGGACTTACAATTAAGCTTTTTGCAGTATAATAAGTGTACAGAAGCAAGGAAATCCCTAGGATGATTAAAGGTATACCAATAGCTCCTCTTATTACGCTTAATATCATTCCCTTAACCTCCTCACCATTTTTATAGCAGCTTCAACGGCACGCTTAGCGTATTCATCAATTCTTTCCATAGCTTGCAATCTCGTCATTCCAGGCCCTGATATACCCAAAGCTACAGGCTTATCGTATTCTATTGCAAGATCTACAATTTTTCTTGCTACATGCTGAGCAACGATTTCATCATGCTGAGTCTCCCCCTCGATTATTGCTCCTAGCGTCACAACCGCATCAACATCTTTGCGTTTCAACAATTTTTTAATAGCTAATGGCATATCAAAAGCGCCAGGAACTTTTATCGTAGCAACAACTTCCGCACCAAGAAATTTAGCATGTTCCTTAGCCCTTTCATACATCAAATAGGTTACATCATAGTTAAACTCCGAAACCACAAAGCCTATTTTTATCTTCATTCTAAATTATAGTTGTTTCTTAGGTTATAAATTAATATACTAAAGGCCCTGCATCCTCATACCCTTGCCTTTTTCCTTTGCCAGCATCCTTAACCAAGTCCTCCTTCCTAAATAATAACCTATAGGCGTTTATTGCATGCTTTCTTGCCCTATCCTTAGCAATTTTAAGTAGCGTTTTCTTATCCTTAGCCTCATTCTCATAAACAAAAACCTCAATCACATGCTTATTTGTTAGCAATTGCGTAAGTATCAAGCCAAGGCTTGCTTCATGAGCGCAAATTTTATCAATTTCGCTTCTACCTGGCATGCCAAACGCTAAGACAAGCTCACATCCCTGTTCCTCAATTAATTTTTTTGCAGCAACTGGTAAATCTTTTATGCCTGGTACAGTATATCGAACAATCTCAATATTAGCAGCACGCCTCTTAAGTTCGTCAATTGCAAACTTTGCCAGGTCAATTCTTGCAAATGTTGTGTCAGCAATGCCTATTTTTATTTTCATATTGTTCTATCAAAGAAAGGATTTTTCATGCTGCTCCACGAAATTGCTACACCAATAACAATGCTAGACTCTACTAATTTAAGCTTCCTTGCAGCCTCACCTATAGAATACATAACTCTGTTATCTAAGTTAAGTAAGCTTGCCATTTTTACTACTGAGCCAATAGCTATGCCAAGATCAATAATTTTAAAGATGCAGGGAAAATCCCTCGCTTTGCACTCCTCGCAAGTGTTGAAAACATATCCGCAATTTAGCTTAACGTCAACACCATCGTTTATACCAAGCAAAATTATTGCATCTGCTTTCTTCAAGCACTTCGCATCCCTCAGGAAAAATTTGTATTTTTCTCTCCCAATTTCCTCCATTTTTTGGCAAATTTTCTTAATTGTTTCCTTTTTGTAAATTACTTTGACAAGAATCGTTTCTAAGCCCTTAGTTTTTGGTGCTGTTGTTGCAGCAACCTTAAGCAAATCTAAAATTTCTTGCATCTTAATGTATTTTAATAAGTATTTGGTTATTAATCTTTCTTGTTTCTATGTAGTGTGTATCATAAGCAGAATGCGCTACCCCACTTATTGTGGCATCTATTGCTAACTTAATGCAATGCTGCTTGTTTATTGAACGGATGCAAAGATTTTTGGAAGTATTGTTGAAGAAAATAGCATAATCATACTTAGCAATTTTTCTAGGCAAATAAAGGCTTATGTTTGAAACAATTAAATTACTCTCGCTTTCTTTTGCAATTTTATATTCATATGCTATGTAGCTTGCATATTTCTCAAGCAAGTCCTGCATTTTTATGCTAATGTAAGTATCTTCAATACTTTTTTGAATTGAGGTAAAAATGGATGCCATAGCTACCATAAGAGCTATTATTGCAAGTATATATGTCGCATATTCGGTTATCATTAGCACTTACATGGAGAATTTGTAGCTCTTATGCATATAGTAGCTTTATCCCCAATAAAACCTTTATTAACTATCTGAATCCTATGCAACCCCCTTGAAAAAGCTTGCATGCATGGTTCGTCACTTATAGGATCTTTTGGCGTAATTATACTTATCTTTGTGTAGTTCAAATAAAATTTTGTTACACCATTCCCAACAATTAGAATATTTCCTTTTTTTGTTTCACCATGTATATTAGTCTTTGTAATCTCCCCAACAACTAGATTATTGTATATTTTCAAGGTTCCTGGAACTCTTATGTCAATAATTATGCTTGCATTTTCATATTCATGAACAACATAATTTATGTAGGAATCAATGGTTTGCATGATTGTTAGCATATCTAGGTAATCTTGTGATTCTTCAAATTCAGAAACACTTGGTACCGTTCTTGAAATTACTAAAGATGCTGCAGCAATAATAACTATTGACAAAACAAGAAATGAAACAAGGGGGCTAAGCGCTTGTTTCATCAAACACCTTTTATTTCATAAGTACCGTAGAGAGTTATTGTTGTTTGAGGTCTACAGTTCGTATCATAGAACTCCGCGATTGTATCATCTGTTACTGTTTTTGTGAAGTTTACTTTAATAGTAATATATCCTCCAGGATTTACAGATCCTGCTCCGCTCACTACATTACAGGAGGGGTTATGGCATGATGCTGTTACATATTTTAAAGGTATACTTCCCGTATTTTTGAGTGTTACTGTCAAATTGCCATTTTCCCACTTTTTGTTTATCAAAGTTAGGTCCGCTCCTATGCACTGAGCAGCAATTGCTGTCGTAGCTGCACCTTTTGTCTGAATGGTTTTTGCATAGTTAATCATCCATCCAGCTAAAATTCCAGCAACACTTAGCGTGAATACTATTAGTACAACTGCAGCAACTAAAGGGCTAATACCCTTTCTTGATATCATTAGCATCACCACTTATTTTTTATGCTTTTATTTTTAATAAAGTTTTTCAAGTATAAAAGCTTTCAAACGCCTTACAAATAAAGTCATTTATTAGCTGCGTGTTGCTTTCAATTCTCAGATAAACGCAAATTACCTTTGCATTGTTGTTTATGCTAGTGTTAAAAACTAAGGCTTGGTTTCTTAGCAAATCATCATCGTTAATCTTCAAAGTAAGGTTAAGCATTGCGTTGCCTGGAGTCGAGCTTATCACAAAGCTTGTAACATTGTTTTCTTTATCCTGCAAAAAAATTAATACATTTTTGGAATTCTGTCCATCAATTCTCCACGGATTTAAGGAAAGGGTTATGTTAAAGGTATCATTATGCTGAAGGTGGTTGGAAACGAAGAGATAACTATTTCCAGATTTATTTATGTGAATATCTAAGATTATTGCTGAGAAATTATAGTTTTGCTTTGCAAGATTGTTTCTTACAAAATCCGTGAGATTCATAATTTGGCTAACATTTAATTTAATAAAAAGGGATTCATACTCTTTTTTAACATTTTTGAAAATGTTAAATACCTCTTCATAGTACGTTAAGTAAACAATATCCTTCTTTGGTATGCTCGCTTTGATCATAAGAAGCATTATAAAGATAATAACGCCTGTGATCGCGAAGAATTGAGCCTTACGATACATAGACAATCACCTCTGTTGGGCTAAAAGTTGTAAAGTTTCCTGAAACAAAGCAGATAGCAGTAACTACTGTTGAGTTTTCGTTAATGTTGCCAGCAGAGGTGTTACTTGTTTCGTTAATTAAAATTACTTTAGTTTTGTAAAAAGCTGGTAAATTTGAATCAATCATGTTTTTTAAGGAAGTAGCATTCATGCTCAAGGCAGCATTTCTAAAGTTTTTATCATAGCACAAAGCACTTAACAAGCTATTTATTTTCTCATCCTTCTTAAACGCTTCAAGAATTAGCAGAGCTCCATGCTCACTTTCGTAAAGCGCTATAAGGAATAGGAGTAAGACAATGCAAACTATAGACGCTTCGATGCTATACAAATATGCCTTTCGCATAATTTATTATTTTTTAGGAAACCTCTTCTTTAGCCTTTCCTCTGGCCTGCCTATGATTAAATTGCCATTTACCTCAACAATTGCACCATCTGGTAACCAAAACCAGAAAACTGTTCCTTTTTTAGCAACCTTTCTTTCCTTGCCATCTCTACATTCTATAATGAGCATGTTTTTCGTCTCATTCACAACCCTGCCTTCTATTCCAACATAATATTTATTGGCGCTATCTGCAACCCTAACTTTTAGGCCGATCAATTCATGCCTCGCAATGTTCCAAGGTGTTATCATCTAATTTCGATCATATCCTCAGAAAACCCTAAGCCGCAGAGGATGGGTTTTATTCTAGTTCTATGGTCACCCTGCAGCTCAATTTTATTACTTTTTACTGTTCCCCCGCATGCAAGCTTCGATTTCAATTTCTTAGCAAGCTCCTCCAGGTCCTTCTTGTCAACACCCTCTATTATTGTAACTACCCTTCCAAATTTCCTTTTTTCGGTTCTGATAACAAGCTTTTTCCTTTCTCTTGAAATAGCTTTGCAAACGCAAAGTTCCTTGGGTAAACCACAAACCTCACAAATTGTGCTCATTTTTTACCTTTTATAGCCTCCCCCCTTTCAACAGTTAGAATTCTCGCGATTGTCTTTTTTATCTCCCGCATCTTACCAGGATTTTGAGGAGCTACACCAGGCATGTTACTTTTCATCTTCAGCAGCTCCAGCCTCAACTCCTTCAGCCTTTTTCTCCTCTCCTCCTTGCTCATCGCCCTTATATCCTGCGCTTTCAGTATCGCCAACACCACCACCCCTTAATTCTAATAATAATTCTTTATGTATTTGTTCATTTGGTGGTATGATTCTTACCCTAACACCAATAATACCCTGTTTAGGCAAAGCTGTTGCAAAACCTTCTAGTACGTACTTTTCAGCAGGTTCTCCAGCATATTTTAGAAAGCCAGCTTTAAATTTCTCTGTTCTTGCTCTTTCGCCAATTAACTTACCAGAAATTATTATCTCTGCCCCCAACGCTCCAGCGTCCATAATTCTCCTCAAAGCATTATAAGCAACTCTTCTAAAATGAAATCCTCTTTCAAGAGCATTTGCAATTCTTCTTGCCATAATATTTGGGCTTAACTCCGAAACTTCAACCTGTCTTACCTCAATTTGAGGGTTTTCAAGATTAAATTTATCTTTAAGGATCTCGGTAAGCATCTTAATCGTTTTACCACCTCTACCAATAACCAAACCAGGTCTCTCAACATAAACAACAATTCTATGTCCTAAAGGAGTTCTTTGAATATCAATTCTCTCACAATTCGCTTTTTCAAGCTCCCTTCTTAAGAAATTTTCGATTTCAAAGTTTCTAATAACTTCTCTAACGAATTGCCTTTCAATCATTCCTCTTCTACTATCACCTCGATATTTGTTGTTGATTTGTTGAATGGCATACCCTTTCTATAACCTTTAATGACTCTGCCTTTGCTGGCAGCAATGTGTATAATTCTTAACTTCTCTGTATTTAAACCTTTATATGCAGCATTAGCCTCAACACCCTTTAGAAGTCTTAATATATGTGTTGCAGCTTTAACGGGGTATCTGCCTGCATACCAACCTTGTAAATCTCTTCTATGAGCAAGCTTTCTTTTGTATTTTTTATAGGGAATCGGTCTTTTCAAAGCAACAACATCCTCTAACACTCTCTTAGCATCGGAAACCAGCATACCTTTTATAAAATTACAAATTTCCACAGAATGCTTTGGGGAAATCTTCAACTCCTTACCATATGCTCTTGCAATTTTGTTTTTGGATTCGCTTTTATTACTCATATTTTGAGATTAGTAACACCCTATTTAACATTTGTTTTCCATATGGAAAATAATTTTTTAAATTAAAGTTGTGGTAAAAATAAAAATGACAGGGAAACTAGAGGGTAGTTACAATCCAAAAGAAATAGAGTTAAAATGGCAAAAGTACTGGCAAGAAAACAAAATTTATGAGCTTAAGGAGGAAGGAGAGAAATTTATAATTGACACGCCGCCACCCTATCCCACTGGCTCATTTCATCTAGGGCATTTTCTCAATTGGGTCTACATAGATGTTGTAGCAAGATTTAAGCGCATGCTTGGTTATAACGTTCTATTTCCTCAAGGATGGGATTGTCATGGATTGCCTACAGAGGTTAAGGTTGAGGAAGAATATGGCATAACAAAAAGTCAAGTTTCAAGAGAGAAGTTCAGGGAACTCTGTGTTAAGTGGACTGAGAGAAGCATAAGGCGTATGAAGAAGCAAATCGCGAAATGGGGTATGAGCATCGATTGGAGCAAGGAATACATAACGATGAGAAAGGAATACGTTAAAAAAGTCCAGATTTCCTTCATCGAACTCTACAGAAAAGGGTATATCTATAAAGCGACACATCCTGTAAACTGGTGTCCTAGATGTGAAACTGCAATCGCTTTGGCCGAAATTGAGTATAAACAAAGGGATTCATGGCTAAACTATATAAAATTTAGGCTTGAAGATGGCAGTGAAATAGTTATAGCAACCACAAGACCAGAACTGTTGATGGCTTGCGTTGCTGTTGCTGTTAATCCAAAAGATGATAGATATAAAAATTTAATTGGGAAAAAAGTAACCGTTCCCTTGTTTAATCAAAAAGTTAAGATAATTGCTGACGAGGATGTTGATCCCGACTTCGGTACGGGAATAGTTATGATATGTACGTTCGGTGATAAACAGGACGTTATTTGGGTTAAAAGACATAATCTTAAGATTGTTAAGGCTATAGATGAAAAAGGTAGGCTAACAAGTGTTGCTAAGGAGTTCAGCGGATTCAAAGTTGAGGAGGCCAGACAGAAAATAATTGAAAAGCTCGAAAAGGATGGTTATCTGATCAGAAAGGAGAAAATAAAGCAGAATGTTGGAGTTTGCTGGAGATGTAAGACACCGGTAGAAATAATTGCCGCAGAACAATGGTTTGTTAAGGTTAAGGAAGTTGCTAATAGAATTATTGAGCAAGCAAATAAAATAAAGTGGATCCCTGAGCATATGAAGCTAAGACTTATAAATTGGCTTGAAAGTATGGAGTGGGACTGGGTGATCAGCAGACAAAGGATATTTGCTACACCAATTCCAGTGTGGTATTGTAGAGCATGTAATAGGGTAATTTTACCGAGTGAGGATGACTTACCGGTAAATCCTCTAGTAGACAAGCCCAAAAAGCCTTGTAGATGCGGTTGCATGGAATTTATCGCTGAGAAGGATGTCCTTGATACCTGGATGGATTCCAGCATCACAGCCCTAATACTGGCAGGATGGCCTGACGAAAGCTACAAGGAAAATTTACCTTTAGCATTAAGACCACAAGGTCATGATATAATAAGGACCTGGGCTTTCTATACAATTCTCAGAACATATTTGCTTACCGGCATGATACCATGGCAAGAGATCTTGATCAATGGTATGGTTCGCGGTGAAGATGGCAGAAAGATGAGCAAATCACTAGGCAATTATGTTGAACCCGATGATGTAATCGAGAAGTATGGCGTCGATGCCTTGCGTCAATGGGCAGCTTTATCAACACCAGGAGATGATGCTCCGTTTTCATGGAAAGATGTTAAATTCGGATTCAGATTCCTAAATAAACTGTGGAACGCTTGCAAATTTGCAAGCTTGCACTTTAATAATTACGATGAAAACAACTTAGAATTTAGACCGGTGGATAGGTGGATTTTATCAAAACTTCAAAAACTCATCAAGAAAGTTACAGAAAGCTTGAATAATTATGAGTTTAACGAGGCATTGCTTGATATACAAGGCTTTGTTTGGCACGAATTTTGCGATTTCTATATAGAGGAAATTAAGCATAGGCTTTACAAACCGGAAATTTATGGAAAAGCGAGTAGAAATGCGGCAATATTTACGCTTAGAGAGGTAATTCTAAATGTTCTTAAGCTTCTAAGCCCCTTCACTCCGCATATCACTGAGGAGATCTATCAAACTCTCTTTGCCTATAAGAAGAGTATTCACTGCGAATCTTGGCCAGAAATCAAAGAAGAATTTATAGACGAAAAAGCAGAGGATCTCGGAGAGCTTGCCAAGGAAGTTATTTCATTAATCAGAAAAGCTAAAAAGGAGAGAGGCTTAGCGTTAAGTCAGGAGATTGGTAAAATAAGGATTTACGCTAAAGAACCTAACTTGATTAAAGAGGTTGAAGAGGATATTAAGGGGACAGTTAAAGTAAAAGAAATAGAGGTTTTAAAGGCAAGCGAACTGGGAGTTGAAATTGCAGAAACTCATGAATACAAACCCTGATTGTATCTAATTTTCTTAGTACCCAAATTTCTAAGTATAAAGTTCTCATCAAACTCCTTTTGTTTCTTTAGCTTTATAATATCGTTGAGGGATACCTCAAGAACATCAGCTAATATTTTTTCAAATATGTCATCAGGACAGTCCTCTCCATGTTTTATGCAATATTCTCTCACCTTTTTGGCGATCTCCTTTATCTTTTCCTCTGGTATACTATTTACATCTATATCATACTCCTCCCTTAGCTTAAGGATAACATTACTTTTTCCGGTAAGATGTGAAAGCACGATTTTTCGAGATTTCCTTCCAACAAACTCAGGAGGAAACGGTTCATAGGCCTCAGGATTGTAAATTACTTTTCTAGCATGAACGCCTGCTTTATGGGTGAAGATGTTAGCTCCGATTATAGGATAATGAGGCATGGGCTTTATTCCTGTATATCTGCTAACTTTATCGCATATCTCCGCTATGCATGAAGTATTTATTTTAAATCCTTTTAGCCTAAAGAAAACGGCCCAATGCTCGAAGGGGGTAATACCAGCCCTTTCCCCAAGTCCCAATATTGAGGTATTGAAGATTCTAGCACCAGCTTTATAGGCTTCCCAGCAACCCTGCAGCGCTAGGCCAAGATCATTGTGATAGTGTACAACAATAGGTATATCCGTTATTTTCCTTATTTTTCTTATAAACTTGCCGTATCGTTCAGGACCAAATCTATCTACAGTAACTGCTGGACTTATGCTAAATACACACTGCATTTTGTCTAAAAGATAAACTATCTCCCTAACGAAGTTTATATCCGCATTTAAAGCATCTTCCAGAGCTATTTTCCATATTTTAAGATTAAAGCTTTCAGCGTATTGTATTACCTCCCTTAACCTATGCAAGACCTCCTGCTTGCTTATTCCAAGGGATTTCAGGTGACTTTCGGAAACTCCTATGAACATGGCTATCTTAACATCTCTCCCTATTTTTCTTGAATTCTCAACATCTTCCTTACAAAGTCTATGGTGCAGCAGTATTCTTTCTTTTCCAAACATTCTTACTACCTTTTTTGCTTGATCAAGAGTATGCACATAGCAATGAAATTCCACGAGATTTGCAACTCTGTATTTTTCCAACAGCAAATTGATTATTTCCATCTTCTCCTCAAAGGAGAAGCAAACCCCCAATTGTTGCTCTCCCTCTCTTAACGTTGTATCCCAGTTTTCTATGATGTTTCCACACCCATCTTCAAATCCTCTTACATCATTCACCCCAATCTTCCTCCATTCCCCCAATTTCCTCCAATTCTATTCTTTCATTGTTTACCTTTTTCACGACAAGTTGAGCCCCACATTCCTCACATTCAACTATCTCATTTTGAACAACCTCATCCTCTATCTCAATCTCAGCTCCGCAGGAAGGACAATCAACTTTTTTCATCCTCATCACCGCTGAAATTGGGATTAAATTTACTGATTTGACAAACTTCTATTTAAATCTTTCTAAGAAAGATTTAAATATTTTTGCGAATTTCGTAAAACTCTTAATGCAAAATTCAAAAGGAGGGTTGAGGATGGACAGGGTAGATAAGGAAATAGTGGAGATGCTAAGAGAAAACTCGCGGATACCCTTCGTAGAGATTGCTAGAAAGCTTAATATACCAGAATCATCTGTTAGATACAGAATTAAGAATCTAATAAGTAGAGGGGTGATAAAAAGATTCACCGTAGAGCTTGGTAAGGACGGTACCATAGAAGCCCTAACTCTCATAAAGGTACATCCACAGACAGATATAGAAGAGCTGTGCAAGGAAATCCTGAAAAAAGATTGCGTTTGCGAGGTTTATGAGATCTCGGGGGCTTTTGATATCGCGTTACTTCTTTGTGCCAGCGATATGAAGAATATAAATGATACGGTTAATCAGATAAGATCTCTGGAAAGAGTTAAAGAAACTATAACACATTTCGTTATGAAGAAGCATGAGAAGTAAAACTATTTTACGAACCATAGCTCTAAGGACATGTTGAAGAATGCTTACTCCTTGCCACAAAATGATGATTGGAGGTGTTTAAGATGAAAATAGGTTTAATATTCGATTACCTTCGTTTGGACGAAAAACTTCTGCTGAGAGCAGCTAAGGAGAATAACGTTAAGGTATGCACCATAAATGCGAGAAATATTGTACTAAATATTTCTAAATTTGACAAACTTAAGGATGTAGAGGAATGCGATGTGTATTTGGTGAGATGTGTTGGAACCCTTACTGGGTTATACGTTACCCGCATCTTCGAGGAACAAGGCTTATTTGTTATTAACTCATACAATACCTCCCTAAATTGTATTGACAAGATAAACTGCACATTGTTGCTTGCTAAAAATAATATTCCAGTTCCGAAAACCTTTGTAGCTTTTGATGAGGATTCGAGCATAAAGGCATTTGAAAGGATGGGCTTTCCCTCAATACTAAAACCTGTAATAGGTAGTTGGTCAAGACTCGTTGCAAAGATAAACGATATTGACGCTGCCCGATCCATCGTTGAAGACAGAAAGTATATGGGATCTTGGTACAAGATATTCTACATTCAGGAGTTTGTAAATAAGCCAGATAGAGATATAAGGGTAACAGTCATTGGAGATAACGCTCTGTGTGCTGTTTATAGGATAAACGAGAATCATTGGTGCACAAATACAGCAAGGGGAGGTAGGGTAGAAATATGCGAGATGGATGAGAAATTAAGAGAATTAAGCCTAAAAGCAGCCGAAGCTGTGGGCGGTGGGATTCTTGGAGTAGATGCAATGGAAGTTAAAAATAAAGACTATGGTTACGTTATTCACGAAATAAACCATTCCCCAGAATTTAAAAACATACAAAGGGTAACTAAAATCGATGTTGCTGGTGAAATAATAAAATACCTGAGAGAGGTTATCAAAAAATGATATATGCTGGAGTAATCGGAGGTTCTGGTTACACTGGTAATGAGCTACTGAGATTGCTTACTACGCATCCAAAAGTTGAAGTGAAATGGGTATGCTCAAGGAGTTATGCTGGTAGGAAAGTATCGGACATACATCCGAATCTGAGAGGTTTTATTGACATAAGGTTTGTCGAGTTTAAGAAAGATATCGCTAATGATGTCGATATAGTTTTTCTATGCCTCCCTCACACAGTTTCCATGAATTACGTTAAAGATATTTTTGAAAGGGTGAAGATAGTGGATTTAAGCGCAGATTTCAGATTAAAAAACCATTCGCTATACGAGAAATATTATACTAAGCACATATGTCCAGAACTTATTAAAAATGCTGTGTATGGTTTACCCGAAATACATAGAAATGAGATAGAAAATTCAAGTTTGGTAGCTAATCCAGGATGTAACGCTACAGCATGCATTCTTGCTCTATACCCACTTAAGGAAATTTTCGATAGGAGTACAAAGATAATTGTTGATATAAAGGAAGGATCCTCGGCAAGCGGTAGAAAAGCAAGCCTATCTAGCATACATGCAGAAAGAAGCAGCACGGTAAGAGTTTACAAGCCTAAGGGTCATAGACACGTAGCAGAAATAGTGCAGGAAACAGGTTTTAAGAATATAGCAATGAGCGCTCATGCGGTTGACATGCCTAGAGGAGTATTTGCTACGATATACATAGAAGCTGAATGCACAGTATCTGAAAAAGATTTATGGAAGGTTTTCAGAAAATACTACAAGGACGAGCCCTTTGTTAGAATAGTTAAAAGAAGGAATCCTCCATATAACCTGCCTGACATAAAAGGTGTTGCGTATTCGAACTTTTGTGATATAGGTTTTGTTGTGGATGAGGAATGCTCTAGAGTAATAATATTTTCTGCTTTAGATAATTTAATTAAAGGATCCGCAGGACAGGCGATTCAAAATATGAATGTAATGTTTGGTTTTGATGAAACAACAGGTCTAAAATTCCCTGGATTTTTGGTATGAGCGCTATTGTGATAAAAATAGGGGGGAGCGTACTGGAAAATCTTAAAAATATAGTTAAGGATATGCCAGAGGGAGATGCAATTGTTGTGCATGGAGGGGCTAGGGAAGTAACTATACTTGCAGAATCCTTAGGCATAAAGCAACGATTCATAATTTCACCCTCTGGCGTGAGAAGTAGGTATACTGATAAGAAAACTATGGAAATCTTTCAGATGGTTACTGCTGGAAAAATAAATAAGGAAATCGTGAGATTGCTTGAAAAAAATGGCAGACCTGCTATAGGTTTATGCGGATTAGATTTTCATCTTATCAGGGCTAAAAGAAAGGATAAGATAATAGCTTTAGTTAAAGGGAGAAAAATTCTTATAGATGGGGGGTACACGGGGAAAATAACTGACGTAAATACTAAATTCTTGAACGGGATCATTGCTAAGGGGATAACCCCAGTTATAGCGCCAGTTGCCATAAGCGAGCATTATGAGCCATTAAATGTTGATGCAGATTCAGTAGCTATAAATATAGCAAATGCCATGAATTGCAGGCAGGCTATTTTCCTCACAGACGTTAACGGTGTGCTTGATGAAAATAAAAAAACAATAAGGGAAATAAAGTTGGCTGAAATAAGTAAGCTTAAGGTAGGACAAGGTATGAAGAGGAAGCTTCTTGAAATAAGTAAATCCCATCTAGAGGAGGTCAAAATATTAAATGGATTGAGAAAAAATCCATTTTCCGATCCCGTAGGCACAATCATTAGGAGGTGATATTCTTGGATGCAGAATCATTGATCATGGAGATTGAGAATACATTTTCCTCGGGTGTTTATAAAAAAAGGCCTATAGTTATTGTGAAGGGAAAAGGGTGTAGGGTTTGGGATATTAACGGTAAAGAATACATTGATTGTGTTGCTGGAATAGGAACGGCGATTCTTGGACATTGTAATGACTATGTTATCAACGAGGTAAAAAATCAAGTTAATAAGCTTATTGTTTGCCCAGAAATTTTCTACAATGATGTTAGAGCAGAATTTTTAAAAATTCTTTCAAAAGTTTCCCCTTTCGGTTCCAAAACAAAGGTGTTTCTTTCCAACAGCGGAGCGGAAGCTGTTGAGTGTGCAATAAAAATAGCGAGAAAGTTTACGGGAAAGCCTGAAATAATTGCTATGAAAAAGGCATTTCACGGAAGAACTTTAGGAGCTTTGTCTGCTACTTGGAATCCTAAATACAGAAAACCATTTGAACCCCTGGTCCCCCACTTCAAGCATGTAAATTTTAACGATATTAATAGCTTGGAAAAGGCCATTAGCGAAAATACGGCTGCCGTAATTCTAGAAACTATTCAGGGGGAAGGGGGTGTAAATGTTTCTAAAGACGAGTTTATCAAAGGTACTTGGGAGCTATGCAGGGAGAATGATATTTTACTTATTTTAGATGAGATACAAACTGGGTTGGGAAGAACCGGTAAACTTTTTGCCTTTGAGCATTATGGAATAAAACCTGATGTGGTGTGCTTAGGAAAAGGTCTAGGAAACGGTGTTCCAGTATCATGCACTATTGCCAAAGCAGAAATTTTTGAATCTTTGAGCAGAGGAGAGCACGGATCCACATTTGGAGGAAATCCTTTAGTATGCGCGGCAGCTAAGGCTACCCTAGAATATCTCATAGAGAATAAGTTATGGAAGAATGCTGAGAGAGTTGGTGGATTTATGATGGGGGAGTTTGAATCAATAGGAAGCGGAATTATAAGAGAGGTGAGAGGAAAAGGACTAATGATAGGAATAGAAGTTAAATATCCAGCAGGAAAGTATGTGCTTGATGCTATGAATAAAGGGATTCTAATACATATAGCCGGGATTAATGTCATAAGACTTTTACCTCCCCTCATAATAACACAGGAGGAAGCCAGTAAAGTTATAAATACTCTCAAGGAGGTTCTAAAATGACGAAATTTGCTCTGATAGTGCACAAAAGCGAATATTTGAATAGGCTTATAAATTTCCTTAACGGTCTAGGTGTTGATTATAAAGCATTGGAACCCTGCTCTGATATTTCAAAGTATGATGCAGTAATAGCATCCGGCGGAAAAATACCACTAAGTAGAAAGGAGGAAATAATAGAATGGTATAGGGATGAAGTATTTAGCGAAAGCATGCCATTCCTTGGTATTTGTTTGGGTTTTAGAATATTGGGGTATTACTATGGGGCTAAATTCGCTTTATTAAAAGAGAAAGGGATAAAAGAAATCGAGTTTTTTAGAGAATATCCCTTAGCACCAAATGTTAAGAGGCTTACGGTTTATCAGGATCATGATTTTTCTCTCATAAAATTGGGTAGTAGCATAGTAAACTACGCTAGAAGCGATAAATGCGATGTGCAAGCAATTAAAATAAAGGGTAAGGAGCAATATGGTGTGCAATTTCATCCAGAGGTAGAGGGGGGTATTGTGTTAGAAAATTTTGTTAAGTTGTGC
>CAZWFW010000021.1:0-13931 GCA_964633445.1 Candidatus Undinarchaeota archaeon
CGCTAAAAGCTTTGCTAGCAAATTTAAGGCAGTTTATGAATTTTGCTTGAGTTTTTGCAGCTTTATATAACTTATTTTATGCAGGGGGGTGATAGGTTGACAGGCTCCACGCCACGCCATAAAATATATAAAACCATCCTGTTATTGCTCAGGAAATATATCTTTCTAACCCTTAACTCTCCGCAAGGTTTTATTATCGTATCCATGCCATCCAGCATTTTTAACAGCTTTTCTAAGCAATCTGACAACTTCTTTGCTTTCTCCCTCTAGCTTTTAACATACATCTCATCAAGATGCCATACTTTTGCAATTCTCTCAAATTCCTTATTCTTCCAGGAACCTTTATTCCTAAAGTATCTTTATTTGCTATAATAATCAACTATTATTAAAGTTTTAAATTGTGCTTAAAATTTGCTTTTCTAGCTTCACTCATCTTCCAAGCATCCTCTACTAGCATATCTGGTATGCCTTCCACTATAGGATACGCTAACTCGCATTTTTTGCATACAAGAAACATTCCACACTTTTCAAGCAAACCTTTGCAATTTGTGCATCTTAGAATCCTCAGCAAATCAAATTCTTGTCGCATTCTCTATTTCAAAGCTACTAATCTTATCTATGCTACTCAGAATTTGCTCAACCCTCTCCACTTCACCTTCCTTATCATCCACTAATAATAAAATTTTTAAAGCTTTTATCCCAAACCCTATATCCTCAATTTTAAATTCCCTCACTTTAATTTTCTTGTTAATCTCATCAACAATCAGATCAGGTTTCTCTCCCTCCCTTGGAAATATTTTTATCGTTAATGCTACCTCACTCATGGCCCCTCAAATCCGCACTCCTTACACTTATACGGTCTAACAAGCTTCTTGCACTTATCACATCTTCTTATCAAAAATTTTCCACAGTTTGGACAGGGGAATTCTACGTAGGTATCTGTTGATTTTAAGGCTATACCACACGACACGCAACCGTAATCTTTCACCTTCCAACACCTCTATAAACCACTTTTTTATTAAATTTAAATTTCGAAGAGTTTAAAATATTTCGCCCATCTACAATAACCCCTGGATTCCTCATTTTTTCGATAATTTTATCCTCTATACCCAAAAATTCTTTGTGATCTGTAGCTATTATAATGCAATCAGCCCCCTCAAGAACATCCTCAATACTTTTCCTGTGAATAAATGGGTCATAAGTAAAAACATTGACACCCCTATCTTTAAGAAGATTTATAATCCTTTCTGCAGGAGAGCAACGAGTATCGTCTGTTCCACCCTTATATGCCAATCCCAAAACGACAACCTTACTATTTTCTAAATTTTTATTGACTTCTTTAAGAGCATCCTCAGCAAGGGAAACAACATATTCCGGCATACTATCATTTATTTCTTCAGCTGCGTTAAGAAGCTTTGGATTCAATCCATAGCTAATTGCCTCATTAGCAAGAATTCTACTATCTTTTGGCAAACAGTGACCACCAACTCCTGCTCCAGGCTTATGAATACTCACTCTGGGATGCTTATTTGCTAATTCAATCACCTCCTTGACATCAACACCTATTTTCTGGCAAATTAGTGCAAGTTCATTAGCAAAAGCTATATTAACAAAACGATAGGCATTTTCGGCAATTTTAACTACTTCAGCAACTCTAAGGCTGCTGGCTATCCAAATATCCCCTCTTACAACTATTTTGTAAATTTCCTTTGCAATTCTTGCACTTTCTTCATTAATTCCGCTAATAATTCTGCTATTATTCTCAATTTCATATAAAGTTCTCCCAGGCATAGCTCTTTCTGGACAATACGCTAAGTAGAAATCTCTACCAGCTACTAAACCACTCCTCTCTAAAATTGGCTTAACGATGTCCTCCGTGGTACCAGGAGGGACTGTACTCTCCAAAATAACAACATCTCCCTTCTCAAGGCCTCTCTCAATACTTCTACTAGCACTCTCAACAGCTGATAAATCAACTTCACCTTTCGACATGGGTGTCGGAACTAAGATTATATAAACGCTTCCCTCCTTGCATGCCCTCTCAATATCACTTGTAGCTACAAGATTACCAGCTTCTACAACTTTTTTAAGCGATTTCCTCAAACCGCGCTCTTTTATTAAACACTCACCACGATTTATAGCATTTACAACGCTCTGGTTTATATCCGCAGCAATAACCTTTATACCTTTTAGAGCAAAAGCTACAGCTGTAGGTAACCCCATATAACCCGCTCCTAACACTACGAGCTTTGCCCCTCCTTTTTTAAGCTTTTCAACTATTTCGCTTTCAGACATCCAATCCCTCCTAAAAAGTTAATTAATATTAACATCATTTAAGCCTTGTATATTTCAATGTTACTTGCAATAGTTTTTGGCACCAGACCTGAGATTATAAAACTAGCTCCAGTAATCGAGGGATTACGCGATGAAAGAGTTGAGCATTATATAATTCATACGGGTCAGCATTACGATTATTTGCTAAGTGATGTTTTTATTAGGGAGCTTGATATACCAGAACCAGATATAAATATTGGTGTTGGTTCTGGTACTCAAGCTGAACAAGTTGCCATAGCTATGGTTGAGCTTGAAAGAGAGTTTGAGAAAATTAAACCAGATGCGGTAGTTGTTCTAGGCGATACTAACACAACGCTTGCCGCTGCTTTAGCAGCTGTTAAACTTGAGATACCAGTAGCTCATATCGAGGCTGGTTTAAGATCATTTGATTGGAGCATGCCTGAGGAAATAAATAGAATCATCGTGGATCACTGCTCATGCCTATTATTCGCACCCAGTAAGGTTGCTGCTGAAAACCTTCTTGCGGAGGGAATACCTAAGCAAAGAATATTCCTTACAGGTAATACAATAGTAGATTCTCTGAAGAAAAATCTTCATTTAATAAATGATAGCACACTCAAACATTTCGGATTGAAAAAGAAGAGATATGCTCTACTCACCCTTCACAGAAAGGAAAATGTTGATAATAAGCAAAGGTTAAGAAGGTTGGTAAGCAACATTTTGAAGCTAAGGGATAAGATAATTTTCCCCATCCATCCTAGAACTAAGAAAAGACTTAAACAATTAAAACTTTTGGATAAGCTTGCAGGAAAGGTAAGGATAATAGAACCGTTAAGCTATGCTGAGTTTCTTTCGTTGTTGAAAAATGCAAATTATGTACTTACAGATTCTGGAGGTGTTCAGGAGGAAAGTTTCATTCTGGGAGTACCCTGCATAACTCTGCGCTACAATACGGAAAGGCCTGAAACTGTTGAGGCAAAAGCTAACTTCCTGGTGGGGGATAATGATGATCTTCTTATGAGGAGTGTGGAGATGGCAAAGGAAACAAAAGTGAGATATACAGGTGTTTATGGTTACGGGGGTGCTGGTGTTAAGATAGCAAGAATTTTAAAGAAGAAATGTCTAAGGGGCCTAAAAGTTCAAATTTCTGACCAAATAAAATATGGTTACCCCAAAGTTTTTTTAAAAAGTGTGAAGCATTTGGATGATAAAATCAGCAACGATTTCGAAATTCTGGAAATATTCGAAAATAGCGAATTAGAATTTCTCGAAGAAATCCCAAAGAAAGGTTATGTGGTTCTCAGGAAAAAATGCTATGAGAATTGGTAACTTAAAAATTTTATAAAAGTAAAACTCCAAAAAATTCTTTGCTATGAAAGAGTTTGATATTGAAATACTAATAGATCCCGATAATCCTTGGGAGCTTTTTTTGGTCGACGTGATTAAAAAGGAAGGTATCGATCCCTGGGACATCGATATTGCTTTACTTGTAGATAAATGCTTAAAAAGGTTAGAAAGAGAGAGGGAATTAGATTTCAGAATACCAGGAAGGGTTATTCTTGCTATAGCGATATTGCTTAAAATGAAGGTCAACGATCTTTTAGAGAGGTACAAAAACTTTGAATTATACTACCAAGATGAGGATCTTCCAGAATTTTCATATCCCGATGAGGATCTCGTGGCGATTCCCGAGAGTTATGATTCTGGAATTTTTGATATCAAGAGAGCTCCAAAAAGAAAGATTCCCACATTCCTGTCAAGTACACTTATAAAAAAGAGGGTTGTCAGGAAAAAAGCAACGATAGTCGATCTTCTGGAAGCTCTGAGGGCAGCAATGAATATTACGAAGAGACGTCACAAAAGAAAGCTTAAAAAAATTAAGGTAAAAACTATTAAAATAAAAAGAAGAAATTTTGAAGAAAGATTGCTCAAGATTTATCTCGAAATTATGAAAATTGCTAAAAAAAGAAGCTCCTGCTTATTTTCGGAATTGATTAAAAAAAGAAAAAGCAAGATTGAAGTAATAGACGCTTTTATTCTTCTCTTGCATCTAATTGCAAGAAACAAGATAATCTGTAAGCAAGAAAAACAATTTGGGGATATCGAGATCCATGTTAGGTGAAAAGGAGAAGCGTATAGAAGCCATTTTATTTTATTCTGGAAACTGGATAAAGCTTGAAGATATTGCAAAAATTTCTAATCTTAGCATAAATGACGTTAAGAAGGCAATTGAAAAATTGAAGGATGTCTATGCTCGCATAAATAGCTCTATAACTGTTCTGGAGTGCAATAATCTATACAAAATGGATGTTGACCCTAGTTATGAAAATTTGCTCAAAAATATTGCTGAAGTCGAGCTTGAGAAACCAATTTTAAGAACGTTAGCCATTATAGCATACTACAGCCCCGTTTCTCAATCTAAGGTCGCAAAGATTAGAGGAAATAAGGCATATGAGCACATAAGAAAACTTGAGGAGATGGGGTTCATAAAAATTGAAAAGAAGGGAAGGAGAAGAGTTATAAGAGTAACGGACAAATTTAATAAGTATTTTGAGTTAGAAGGAGACTTCAAAAAAATAGCTAAAAATCAAGGGAAGGATATCCGTTAAGTTCCTGACTGATTGTTTTAATAAAGTTTTCCAGCTCCATCCTCTTCTTCTCCAGATAAACTTCTGAGGATTTCCTCAGGTCTATAACGGTAATCCCTTTATGCTCCTCCTTATCAACAATAACGCCATAAGGAATACGCAAATTTGCTATCCTCTCAATTCTTCTTTTAATAGACCCCTCACTTGTATCTATTGAAACCCTCACCTTAATTTTCTTTAAAATTTCGGATATTCTTCTAGATTTTTCGTAACTCTCCTCGCTTCTCGGAAAGATAGTAACCTGAATAGGGGAAATCCATAAAGGAAACGTTGGATATACCCTAAATTCTCCCGCTCTTTTTTCGCTATGTGCAACAATAAGTTTGAGAATATCGTCAAGAGATGCGTATTTTAGAACTGAAATCCAGAGATTCTTCTCCTCGTAAACGTTTATTTCCGCAAAGAGATATCCCATTGAGTAGAAGTGCATTGAAAAGTGATCCTGATTTCTTATTATAAAAGGACCCCAGATTTTGTAAATCTCAGACAGCTTCTCCTTAAACTCCTTATAAACTTTATCATTAATCTCTATTATGCAATCCAAATCTATTTTGAAGTCCTCCGCTACCTTTTTCATTTTGCGGATAGTGTTTAAGATAAATTCTTTAACCTTGGGCAGATCTTTCAGTTGTACATAAATAATGGGATGTATCTCAAGCTTACCTTCTCCAACTTCAGGTTCAAAAGCCGATATTGGGGTACTTTCTTTTCTTTCCTTAAGAAAGATTTGTGGAGAAAATTCCTTCAAGGAAAATGTTTCCAGAAGAATGGTATCCTTAAATAACTTCTCAAAATATTTTTTTAGCAGCTCCAGCATGCACCTTCCGCGAGGGTAAAATGTATTCCGTTCCAGATCCCCCAACTCCGCATGCTTAAAGGATTCATTTAGGTTTCCAATTTTTTTCTCCAAATATTTTTCAGCTTCAGTAGCGTTTATTTTTTGAAAACCTTTCTCTGAAACAAGGTAATAGGTGTTTTTCTCAAATTTCATATTGCTGTGATTGTTTGATTTTGCTTAAATTTAAAAATTTTATTTAAGTTAGTTTGGGAACAAGTTAACTAGTAACTAGCCAGTTAGTAGAAATCAATTCTGTTTCTCCTGAAAAATTCGCCAAAGAATTTCCTATAAATATCTAAAATTAAAGGAAATTCCCTAATTTTCTTATCTCTAATTTCCTTATAAAGTTTTAGATTAACTCTTTGATATCTCCATATTCCATGTTTTTCTAGAATTCTCGCTTGCTTGCGAAAAATGTTTACATATTCCTCAAATCTCCTACTATTAATCCCGAGCTTCAAACATTTTATTACCTCCTCACTGACCAATTCCATTCTGACATTTTTTGGTATTAAAAGATAAACATCAAACCCCAGTTCCTTGAGAATCTCTGCTATAAATCCTGCATGTATTACTCCACTTTCAACATAAAGAACATTTATCTTATATTTTTTTGTAATATCCTTTATATTATCTGCAGAAGCTCTGTTTCGCTTTTCTGTAGCTTCTATGTATTCCTTGAAAGTTTCATAAGCAGGTACACCTAAACACTCTGAATGCAGAAAATCTCTTAAAAAAGTCCAATCTTCGAAATATTCCCGGTTCTCATGACAAAAGATTGTTATCTTTTTGTTGGCAAGGTACCTATAGAGAGGTTCATATTCCTTGTGAAAAATTTCGTCTTGCCATCCTGCCCTCTCCAAAAAGGAATTTAGTCCTTTCAAATCTTTTTTGGTTAAATAATTTCTAATTCTGCTTTCAGCATCTTTTGGTTTTTCCAACGCAAGATATCTACCATTTTCCCTGTCGAATTTATCTACAAGTCTTTTATAGATGTAATCTAGATGCTCAACAACAAATATTTTCAGAGGCATCCTTGAATTTTTAGTTTAGCTATTAAATTTATCATATAATCTAATAACTTCGGGGATGATTTAGAATTTTTCGCAACAATTTAACATTTCAAATCCGTTATTTTTGCTTTTCCCGTAGTTACATGTTTTACGCAGGATTAATTTTCTGCATCTCCTATAATTCTTATATATCTGATGGAGTTCTCTTTTTTATAAAAGAAATCAATATTTTAAAATCAAATAAGACATCAGAAAAATGGCACACGACGAGAAAAAGGAAATAATGAAAATCATAAAGGAGCTTGAGTATAAGGAAGGAATAGATTTAGATGATAGGGATATAATTGAAGAGGCTGAGAAAAGAGGTATTACCAAGGAAAAGGCTGAAGAGATAATAGTGGAACTTATAAAAGAGAATTATCTTTACAGACCCTATGAATCTAAAAATATCGTTAGACGTAAAGTTTGGGGAGATTTTTGTCCTTGGGCGGAAGAGGGGCCTCTCTAATCTTTCACAATCTCGATACCCCTTTCGGTTATCCTATACTTAAGTAGATCTGTTCCGTGATGAGTGAACTTCATTGTAGACACTCTAATGTATCTCTCAAGAGCACTCTCTTTTTCCATAACAATCATTTCGATAACACCTTCACAAATATATCTGGCTCTAGCTTCTACTTTAGGGTCGTGCAAACCCTTTACTAACACTACTATTGCTGAAGTTTCCAATTCTTTTACTCTAGCATTCGTTAAGTCAAGCAGAGTAAAAGCATAGCTATATTTTTCATCTTCACGATGTGTGGCTAATATTAAAGTTGAGAGGGAGTCAATAACCCCTCTTCCATTGGGCCCTATCTCGCTTCTAGCTTTCTCTATTTTATCAAGCAACTCATTCATATCAGCAGGATTGCTTACCACATACTCCTCTCTAACTTTTTCTGGAAACCATCCCTTTATTTTGAAGGAATAACAATCAATAATTCTTAGAAGATTTTTTTGCTCGTAATAATGAGGATCAACACCTCTAAGCTTCAAATGCTTCCTTATATAATTTGGAGAATTATCAACAGTAACATAAATGCAGGCTTCACCTCTTTTAAGACCTTCCGCTATAAATTGAGTGCAAAAAGTAGTTTTTCCGCAGCCAGGCGGTCCTATAAGAAGGGTATCACCAGGTGGGAGTCCTCCCCCAAGTAATTCATCAAGCTCTTTGATGCCAGTTAAGCATCTTTTCATTATATTCTAAAGTAAGGTTCTAAAGACTGGTAAGGAACGTGTTGTGCTGAAATTACTCTTAAACCTTCAGGTGTTATTTCTAGGGGGTGCACCCATTTGCTATGATCGGTTCCTCTCATTTTTCTTACTTCAATAGCCCTTGCTCTTTCATCACCTTTTATAGCATAATATAACAAAATAACACCATCCGTTACAAATTCCGCAAAGGGAGGATTTATAGCACCTTTTTGCATAACTCCTGTCATAACAGATACACAACCTAGTTTTTTGAATAGTTCACATAACCTAGCAATAGCGATTCTTTTTGCGAGTTCACTTTCAAATAACAAGCAAAATGTTGTTAGCGAATCAAAGACAATACGTGTTATATTAGATTCCTTCACAATTTGAGCCACTACTTCAGAAATCTCTTCCACAGCACTGCTTTTTATTATTCTTGATGGATTAAGCTTTAGCATTCTTATTTTTTCTTCCTTAAACATTCTATCTAGCTCCCAGTTATACCTTTCGCAAAATTTTACGATGTCAGAAAGGGTCTCTTCAAGGGATATAAATAGGCAAGTTTCGCCTTTTCTCACACCATCCACTAAAAATTGTAGGGAGAATGTCGTTTTGCCAGTTCCGCAGGATCCTACAATTAATATGTTAGAAGGTTTAGGAAAACCACCCTCAATCAAATCATCTAAGCCGAAAATACCTGTTGTTATTCTCTTCATAATCATATTATTAATCTTTTTAAATTTATAAAGGTTGCATTGTTATAAGAGGAGCTGTCAACCTATCACCCCTTGCATAAAAAATAAGTTAGTCATACTGTTTTTTCTCTAGTCAGAGGTAATTAACTAGTTTAGCAATCCAAGTTTTTAAATTTTTAGTAAAAATTAATAAAATTAACAATCTTACGAAAAATAATCCAGATAATGGTATTTTAAGTGATTTTTCCTAAAAGGAGCTCAGAATTTTAATATTTTATTTTCACTTTTTATAAGAATGTTATTTTAAATTTAAATTAAAAAAGAAATAACATATTTATAATATTGTAAAATTTGATCCAAAAATTTAAATTTTAAAAAATAAAATTTAAATATTAGATTCAAAAAAATTAAACTTAAAGTTAAAATGGGAGATATTATCAAATTACTTTTCAAGGAAAAACCAGTAAAGCTGCTTCTTACCCTGTATAAGAAAAAGGATAAGATGTATATTGCCCCCCTTTCAAGAGAGGTAGATAGTAATGAAGCTTACACGGTAAACTTAGTTAAAAAACTTGAGAGTTTGGGTTTAATTAAATCTAGCAAAGAGAAGAAAAAGCTTGAGGGAGGTAGAGATGGAAGAATAAAATTAATAGAGCTGACGGAGACAGGCTATGAAATTGCTGATGAGATTAACACCATAATCAGAAAAATTCAAAGAAAAGGTAGGAGGAGAAAAAGAAGGAGATAATTAGATAAATCATTATTTTTGTATCATTGCTCTCCTTATTTTCTCTCTTCGAATTAACTCCTGCAAATTTTCAGCCATTTTTAGAATTTCACTCCACTGCCTTTCGATGTCCAATTTCACCTTCTCAAGTGTTTTTACAAGATTTTTATCCCTGAGCAGATATCCCTTCTTTATTTTACCCCCAACTATTGCAGCATCTTTTTTAATCAATCCAGCTTCGCTATATTTTCTTAGATGTTCGTATACTTGCGACCTCTTTATACCAGCAGACATAGCAAGTTCTTCAGGTTTTAGGGGGAAATCTAGCTTTCTATATTCCAGCAATTCAAGCAAAATCTTAACATCTGCTTTACTTTTACTTTCCTTCCGCATAATACCTAGAGCTTTTAGAATAGCCTCCGCTAGCTCCTCTTTGCTCTCCATATTCGGCGCTTCTACCTCCCTTATAGTTATGCGGAAGGGCATTTTTGTCAGAAAAATACCGGAAAGTTAACTTTTTAAACCTTTTACCCCTTTGCAGGACATTTAAAACATTCCTTAATATTCACAAAGATTATGACAATTAAAAATTTTTCCTACAAAAAAGATAGCTTTCATAATAGCTAGCCATCTTGATGGCTTGCTAAAAATTTTGAAAGTTGACATGGGTAGTGAGGATGGGTTTAAATATAGGATTTATAAACTTTTATTCAAACCTATATAAAATTTGCTAGTAAAATTGTCCTATTTTTTAAAAGCAAGGATTTTCCTTGTAGTGATGACGCTATCCTTTCTCACCGTAACTTCACCAGCTCTTGCAAAGTAGCTTTTTATCTCAAATTTTTTTAGCTCTATTTCATTAAACATTCCTGACAAAGCATTAACCAGCGTTTGGTCCTTTATAAAAGGGGGAGGTATGTACAGAACATGCCCATCCCTTTTGCAAACTCTATGCAACTCTTTGGAAATGCTTTCAGCAACTTTCCTGTTGGGAATAATTACATCAATTTCATACAATAATATCATGTCAAAAGAATTGTCCTTAAAAGGTAAATTTTTGTGACCTCCAACCAAACAAAGAGCATCTCCCTCCATCTTACTTTTGCAATCAATTTTGCCTCCGCAAAAATCGTTAATAAATTTTCTGAAAATTTCCTTATGGTGACTTCTCTCCAGCAGACATTCTAATACCCTTTTACTGCATTCCAGCAATTGGGTTATATCTTTCCTCGAAAAGTCTTTTTTAGTTAAAATTTTCCTCCCTTCCTTAAGAGCACTAAGCCTCAATAAAGCCTTTTTTTCTTCTTTTTCTAGCCAATGATAGAGTTCCAAAACTATGGGGAAAACTATGATTATAGGGTGCTTTAACTTTATTTTTGCAAGCGTCGCTACTCTTTTGCTGATATCCCCTATAATTACCTCCGCATTAAGAGCCTTGGCAAAGCTAATCCCCCATTCTCCAGGGCCCGCAAACTGAAAGATTTTCGATAGTCTCCTGATTGAAAAAGTTCTGCAAATTTCTCTACAAGATTCTAACATAGGCATGCTCGAATTCGATATATAGGAGAGGTTTTTCTCCCATCTTTCTTTTTCTTCTATCCAGTATTCTTTCATAATAAATTAATTAGTGTTGCAAATTCTTTTTGGTTGCAGTTGGATAGGATTATAAAACTTATTTTAATTACAACAAAATTAATAAAATTAAAAATCTGATATTAAAAAAATGAAATAACTTTTATGGAATAAATTTAATAATATTTTCTAATTAACATCAATTTTATAGAATTTTTTAAAAGTGAGAATGTGACACGTAAACAGCAGGTGTTTTAAAAAAATCTAAGTAAAGAGCAGGGTATTTGGAAGTTTTAGAAAAAGTTTGGATAATTCTATCAACTGTTGTTCTACCCAGAAAGTGTATTTGATACACAGAAAAGAGCACCCGTGAATTCTCCCATTAGACCTTCTAATATCAAAGTACTCAATTTACAACTAAGAAAAAAATAATCTCCAAATTCCAAAAACAAGAAAAGTAAAAATTAAAAAATCTTAAACTAGAGATTGATTATGGTTTATAATAAACCAAAAACTTGGAGAAATATATCTTCTAAAAAAGGAGAAAAAATCAAGAAATTTTTATTAGATCTTGGTGGAAAGGAAGATAAAGAAGTAAAAGGTGTTGGTGAAAAATGGAGAATTAGATTAGGAGATAGTGTTTTTACATTCTATACGAAAGGGACTTTATTTGTTAACAGAATTGATGAAAGTTTTTCTCAGAAAATTTCGAAAATATTAGGTCAAGAAATCAAAACTAATAATAAAAAAGTATTGATAGGACTTGATGAAACAGGAAAGGGGGAAATATTGGGTCATTGTGTTTTGTGCTGTGTTATATTTCCTTCAAAAATTGCTAGAAAAATAGACTATATAATAGGTTCTGCAAATACAAAAAGAAGAAAAAGCGTGTCTTATTGGGATTCTTTATTTAGCGAACTTGATAGGCTTAAACAAGAAGGTTTGAGGTTTTTCATAGAAAAAATACCTCCATGGCATGTTGATAGGTATAATGTAAATAAAATTATGGATGTCGTGTATCAGAGGCTTCTTGGTCAGATAACCAGAGAAGTTAATCTTTCAGAATGCAGAATTGTTATTGATGATTATGGAATTGGATCTAATTTATCAAGATATCTGGAATTTTTGCATAAAAATGGAGCAGAAATTATAGTTGAGAGTAAGGCAGATGAGAAACATCTGGAATGTAGATTGGCTTCTCTTATTTCAAAATGGGAACGGGAGAGGATAATGAAAGCTATAAATAAAGAATTTTCTTTAGATAGAATTCCTGTTGGTAGCGGAAACGCGGGAGATCCTCTTACAAAAGCTTGGATAGAAGCTTGGAGAAAAACGGGAAAGCCATGGCCGTGGTTTGTAAAACAATCTTTCAGACCAATCGGTAAAAAGGTAAAGAAGGTGGATCCTCCCATAAGACATGAGTTACTTTCTGAGGAATCTAAATGGTTATTTGAGGAGGGTAAGTTATCAATAGACTCTTTAAGAATAATATGTCCAAAATGCGGTAACTCTTTGAAATCGTGTAAAATAACTCCATCAGAAAACGGAAAAATTGTTGGAAGATGTAGTAATCCAGAATGTAATGCCATAATAGAAAATCTTAATGTAACTCTTCTTTATTATTGTGGTTACATAATTCCAGATAGCAGTGTGATACTGGCAGGTGTTATATCTAAAGACTTGGAAAAATCTAGATTTTTTGAGGGATTTACTTTTGTATTGTTACCTGAAGTTAGAAGGGAATGCGATAGTCCAGGAGGTAAGAGAGAATTAGAGAGATTGGGTAATTTTGCATCAATAAGTAGAATAAACTTATTTGAAGTTAATACAAAAGATATTATCCCGAACAGTGAAAATCTGACTACAGATGAAATTATTGTAGAAGTAGCAAAAAGAATCAACGCTATAGTTTACACAAGAGATAAGGCAATGTATGGTATGGCTATTTCGAAGAATGTGTTTTGTTTAAGTAAATAATTTATACAACCCCCTCAAATCTAGTTGATGGAATCATCAACTTTTGGATCTACTGCAAAAGTCAAAAACTATTTAAAAAGAATGCTGCTTTATTTCCCCATCCATTTAAAAGGTATAAATCTTTATCTAGATCCAGTTGCTAGCGTAAAAACATTGGGATGGAAGTCTAAATAAAAAATATACAGTAGAACAAATTAGTTTAGGTTTAGAGTTAAATAATGTGATCAGCAACGCCTTTTAAGACACTTACCTACTTTTTATTTATTTAAAGGCCTTCTCAAAGACTTCCTAAAATAGTTGATATAATATTTTCGATGTTTGAAAATGAGAAGTTTAAGGAGGGTGGGTTTGATAAAGAAAAATCTGTAATTATCTCCGAATCTGATATGGCATATGCAAACCCTTCTGAGAGATTAATTAGAGAGATTCCAAAATGTATTTGCGGTAAGTCTGATTATGGTTTTTCGGATCCGATAGGTTGCAGAGAGATTATTAAAACTATCACTAAAGAAAAAGATGTTGAATGGTATATCCTAGAAGCTTTTAGGCATTTAATCAGCTTTGGACATTCCTACCCTGTTTTTCAAATAATTAGGGAAAAATATGGCTTAGGTTACATTCAATCATCTGAAGCGTTTTTGGCGTTTCCCTGACGAAAGTAAGATCCTTTGCTATCTTCGGTTTTGAAAAAGAGAAGGAAATGCTTCTCGAAAACGCTAAGGAAGAAAGAATTGTTCAAATATATTTCTAATGAAGAAAATCTAAAGGACTACTACTCAAAAAGAGAAATTTGCTTAGATTGAGAATTGAGAAAGGAAGAGTAAATATTTTTGAGAGACCTGAGAAGCTACATGAATTAAGATTATTCTAGTAGGTTTTCCAAATCTCTTAAATCATAGCAAAATACCTTCATACCTTTGTACTCGTATA
>CAZWFW010000021.1:14031-18137 GCA_964633445.1 Candidatus Undinarchaeota archaeon
TTTTCCAAATCTCTTAAATCATAGCAAAATACCTTCATACCTTTGTACTCGTATATTTTTTCTTTAAAAGATTTTGCAAATATTGCAAAGTACTCTTTGCGCTCATCATTATGCCAATCTACATATTTTGCTTTGTTTGCTAAATCTTTGACAATTTTATTTGCGTTAACATTATTTTGCCACTTGCATTCCGCGAATAGAATTTCTTTTGTTGACTCGTTTAATGCTACTATATCTATTTCATAGGACTCTTTTGCTTTAGGAATTCTACCCCATTGCTTACCCACCAGCATAAACCGCATCTTTAAAACATTCTCCCTTAGAACTGCGGTACAAAATTTTTCAAACATTCTTCCTAAATAAGAATTGAAGTTTCTTTCGAAGACATCTATGATTGCTGAGATGTTTCCACTTTCATAGTAATGCTCATACCTCTTAACGAATCTAAACCAAAAATAGAAGAAGTTATTTTTAATTTCATAAATACTCTCCTTTTTCTTCCCTACCAGGGGAAAAGTTCTTCTTATTAATCCGTATTCTTTCACAAGCAAAGAAAGATACCTGTTTGTTCTATTAACATCGTTTGAAAACACACTCGCAATCTCGCTCAATTTTGTTTTTCCTAGCGCTATAGCCTCCATAGCCGAATAAAAACTTTTATACTCTCCCCCAAACTCACTTTTCAAAATAGCATTCCCTTCGTCAAGCAGAACTTTGAAATTTTCCTTGAAGAAAATATCAACAAATTCTGAAAGCGAAGTTATCCTCAAATTATACAAAGATTCGTAGAACTTAGGAATTCCCCCAAATACGCTCCAAATAGCCATCTTTTCTTCCATTTCCTTAAAACCAATATCATCCAACATAGCAAAAACTTCCTTTACAGGGAGTTCAAAAAGAGTTATCTCTAAATCCCTCCTACCATACAATGCTTTCGAATATTCAGCGAAAATTTTGTTCACGAGAGAGTAGCTAGATCCTGAAACAATTATACATAAATTTTTATTCTTTCTCCTAAATTCGTCTATAATCTTTTGCAAATCAGAATAGGCAGATTTCTCCACGAAATAAAAGTTTTGAAACTCATCCAAAAATACCACTTCGAATTTCTCGAAAATATAGTTAAGGAAATCTCTCAGGGAAGTAAATTTGGGTATTTTCAAGTCCTGGCTAATTTCTTCAAGAAAAAGATCAACACTTTTATCCTTCGGAACAAAGATATATGCATACTCTCTACCCTTCAGAGCCTCTAGTACTGTTCTAGTTTTTCCAATTCTTCTTAATCCTTTAACGATAATAAATCTTGTTCCACTACCATTAATAACCCTTCTAATAAGATTAATCTCTCTTTCTCTATTGTAGAACTTATACATATTATGTATTATACATGATATGTATATAAAAACTTTTTCAACCTCGATTATAAAACATTGGCTAAAATATCAAAGAGCGTGTTAGATTTTACTATAGATTATGTTGCATTTCGATACAATCTTTCACGTGCAAAAAGGAAGGTTACTCTTAAGTTTTCAAAATAAATTAATACCTTTTAATCAACTAATCTTTATATGAATCTTATGATTACAATTTCGGTAGGCATAGCTATTCTTGGATCAATCCTTGCAATAAGCATCATTTCCATTTACAACAGGTTTCAACAACTAAGAAACGGTGCGGAAGCTACACTAGGTCAAATTAAAGTTGCTCTAAAGAAAAGGTTGGATATGCTCACCGAACTTCTTGAAAGTGTCAAGAGTTACGCTAGGTTTGAAAGGGAAACTCTAGAGAAAATCACAAAGATGCGTACAGACGTGCTGAAGGCTAGAAGTGCAGAAGAAATTCAAAAAATAGAGAGAGAATCGAGAAGAATTCTTGGTGCCATAACCGTAACGGTTGAAAATTATCCAGACCTAAAAACATCTGAAACCGTAAAAAAGCTGATGGATGCCACTAAAGAAGTAGAGGATGAAATTGCAAGACACCGCTACACTTATAATAATATAGTGCAGGAGTTCAATACGAAAATAGACACCTTTCCATCCAATTTCGTTGCAAAACTTTTCGGATTTGGTAAAATGAGGTACTTGGAGTTTGAGGAAGAAACTGAGAAGGGGCCAGAGCTAGGATGGCAGCTATAGGAATTTTCCCCTTTATACTCATTTTGCTGTTTTTTCTTTTCCTCTTATCACCTCCCATCTACATTAGAGCAAAGGAGAGGACGCAACTGATAATAGTAGTTTTGCTAGTCATTGCCGTAGCCGCTGGTACATTATTTTTTGTAAGGTTCTTCCTTGTTTCTGGTGATCTTACCGTAGATTACGAAGCCGTTCTTACAATTGATAATTTCACTCTCTTCCTAAATGAAAGCTATATTTATCATGTAAATAAGGAAAAATTCAGAATGCTTTACAGAACATGGAAAGCTCCAATGCTAGTTGAAGGATACTTCTATTCACCACATTTTTTACAGGAACCGCATATAACTGCGAAGAATGTGGTTGGAGATGGTATAGGTTATGCGAAGGATTGCGGTGGTAATGTAAAAATATTTAATGAGAAGGACATTGAATGGTCTCAAAGGTCAGCTATAGTGGAGTTAGCTGAAAAAAACGAAGTTGGAATATACAATCCTTCCAAATTCCGCAAAGGGAGCTACAAAGCTGAATATTTCTTCACAATCAATCCCCCTGTCAAAACCGACGGTAAATTTGATCACATTAACCTCAAACTTGCAGACGAGCATGTGCCTTATTCAAAAGTGAGGATAGTTATTGTTGATCCAAACAAAAAGATTGTCAAACTTTATCCTCATCTTCCAGGCGCAAAATTAAGAAAATCGGGAGATACGTGGATAATAGAAGGAAGCGCTATCAGAGACGAGCTTGTTGAAGTTGAGATGCTTCTAGAGTATGGAGCCGTTAACGGCTATTTGGAAAGGGTGGAAAACGTTGAAAAATCCGTAGAAGATGCCAACAGATGGTATGGTATCCTCTCCGTCATCTCAACCTTCCTCTATCACATCCTCCTCATCATCATTCCAGGTTTCCCGTTTTTGGTAATCTATGTTTATAGAAGATATGGAACAGAGAAAGAATTTATTGTTCCTGAATATATAAGCTTTGTACCTAAAAAAAGGAAACCATGGCTGGTTAATCTCGTATTTAAAGGAGATGCATTTACTTTCGATGAACACGGATTCTATGCAACACTTCTCGATTTGCATAGAAAGGGGTACATTCGCATAGAGCCCTGCGGGAAACATATGATAATAAGAATACTGAGAAGATTTGGGGATGATGAGTATGAAAATATTGTTTTGCGTTTCCTTTTAGAGTATGCAGAAAATGGCATCGTTGATACCGAGAAACTTGAGGAAATAGCTAAAGGTGATATCTCTGAAGCGAGAATTCTTCATAAGAAACTTGAAAAGGTTCTTAACTACAGAAACAAGGAAATCTCAAAAGAATTTGTCGAGAACAAGGGGAAGGTTATATTCAGCAGATTTTTCTTGATAACATTTGCTTTTATCATATTTCTGTCCTTACTTACCACATATCTAAATATGTACATCCCGCTTAAAAATGAACTTATAATATTATCCTTCGCTCTTTCTATTCAGTGCCTTATATGTCTTTGCACACCTTCTCAGTTTTTCGGGAGATGGAAAGAAGATTTCTACAAAGAAAAGCTTGAATGGGACGCATTCAGAAAATTTCTTTCGGATATGGCTATGATTAAGAAGTATGCACCTCAGGACATCGTTATATGGAAGGAATGGCTTATATACGGAACCGCGCTAGGTGTTGGGAAGAATGTTGCAGAAACGATGAGGAGTCTGAATATAGGAATACCGGAGATTTACATACTCTTTGCGCTTCCAACATTCCACAGGATAAACACAACTGCCAGAAGGAGGGTGGAGAGAGGTTCAGGGTTTGGAGCTGGTGGTGGTTTTGGTGGCGGGGGTGCTGGCGGTAGATGACTACTCTAAAATTTAAGTCTCCCTAATTATGCAAGGTATGCTAGGTATCCGCTATAAAGGAATTTCAGAGAAACTGCCAAGAATACAAATCCGAAGATTGCCTTTATAGCCCATGACGGCACGA
>CAZWFW010000022.1:0-17329 GCA_964633445.1 Candidatus Undinarchaeota archaeon
AAACTTGGAGAGAGGAACTCCTCAAGGTGGTTAAACACCTTGAGGAGAGAACGGTGTTTTATGGGCGCATCCCTTTACGGCAGGTATGCTTATTAAGAAATCGCAACCAATATGACATTGTTTGGAAAGATAGCAAGAAATACTTGGGAAATCGGAGAGAATGATGTGATACTTCTAAGGAAACTAGCAAAAATATGTCGAAGATATCTCATAATTACGGAAAATACGTACATCGAGGCAAGTAAGGTTAAAAAAGTGGAAAAATTGCTTGGAGAGAACACAAAATTTTTAATATTTCAGAAACTTCCAGACACGGCAAAGGGTATCACCTCTGAAATTTTGGAGGAATGCGTTGTTGCAGGATTTGGAAGCGTTTTCGATGCTAAGTTTGAGATTTCCGCTGAAGAGATTAGCGAAAACATAGAGTTACTTAGCCAAGTTAATGGTCAATGGGCCTATGTGATTATTAAGGATAGTTGCGTAACATTACTTAGAGACCCTATTGGAATTTGCCCATTGTTTTACAGAATAAAAAATAATTTCATCTTATTTGGATCTGAAAGGAAATTCCTAGCAGAGAAAAGCGATATACATAATGTTAATGCTTTGAATCCAAGAAGCATTGTAACGATAAATTTGAATAATTTTAAATCTAAGATAGGAGATAATCCTGTAAAAATAGATTTCTCCGAGAAAAGAAAAAAGTTTGTTGAAAATGAGCTCAGGATTTTGAAAAATCTGAGTATTTTATTAGAGGATGCCGTTAGAATTAGAGGCGAGAAGAAGGTTGCTATTCTATTTTCTGGTGGGATAGATAGCAGTTTGCTGGCATTTCTGTGCGAAAGGCTTGATATAGCTTATAGCTTATATACCGCTGGTCTACCAGATTCTGCTGATGTTAAATTTGTTGAGAAAATTCAAAACAATTTCTCTGAATCACCTCAGATTCTTGAAGTATCTCTTAAGGATGTTGAAAATGCCGCTGTAGATGTTGTTCGACTAATAGAGGAGTCTGATGTTGTAAAGGTTGAGGTTGCCATACCAGCATACCTTTGCTTAAAGAAAGTTAAGGAAAATATTGTTTTTTCGGGAATTGGTACTGAGGAGTTATTTGCTGGTTATGAGAGACATCTGCAACCAAGATGGCAAAATGTGCATAATGCATGCGTAAAAGGGATGTTAAACATTTGGATGAGAGATCTCTACAGAGACTTTGTTATTAGCTCCAATTTTTGTAAAGAACTTAGAATGCCCTATTTAGACAAAAGACTTGTCGAGTATTCGCTAAAAATTCATCCTAAGCTGAGGATAGGAAGCAAAAAAGATAAGAAAAAATTGATTTTAAGAAAGTTAGCTATAAAGCTTGGCTTGCCGAAGGAAATAGCATTTCGAGCCAAAAAAGCTGCGCAGTATGGTTCTGGAGTAAGTAAGGCTTTGAAGAAGATTTGTAAGGAAAAAGGAGCAAAGTATAGGAAGGAATTGCTTGAAGCCATTTGGAAGGGTTTAAGTGAAGACTTGTTAAAATAAAATCAGGAGCTACCCCATTCATCACTTCTCAGGCTGGAGCAGTCTCATCACTAGCTCAAGCTTAATATTCTCCCTCTTCTTCATCTTCCTCAAAATCCCAAACATCATCAAATTCTTCGTCCTCTTCCTCTTCAAAATCTATTGCTTTCATTTGAACATCACCTCATTTCCTCTAACAAATCTTTTTTAGCTAATATTTAAAGCTTACTAAAATAACATTTACCAAAATTTTAACCCACTATGTGCAAAATAGAAAAATATGAAGAGGAGAAGAATTATCAATCCCAATACTGCTGCAAAAATTGCCGATTGCTTGTCTGTGCCAAAAATAATTGGAAAAGGTCCTATCAGAACCACGCCACCTCCTCTAACCTCAGATCTCATGTTTTGAGACTTAAGAGAGCCAAAAAAAACCAGAAAGATACCTAAAATTGTTATGATTATACCAGCAAAAATAAGTGTGAAACCCAGATTCGTTAGTTCAAGCTCATTCATACAAATTTTCATTTGTTTTTCATTATATTTGAGACCCCATCTAATAAGAACCAAATCAACTAGTTAACAGAAATGGCAAGCAAATCATTATTTAGAAGCAATCTAAGGTTATTGACTTTAAATTATTATGCATGAAAAGTAGAAAAATATATTTTTGAAAAATGAGTGAGAGGCTAAAGATAATATTAACTTGCTCTGAGCCAATATGCGAAATTCCAGCAGCAGTACTTTGGACATGGTTAAAGGATGGGCCCAATAAGAATTTCCTTAGAAAGTATTTACCTAGAGGATTAAAAAGAGTTGTGGAAGAGGGGGTTTTTCGTGTTTTTAGTGAATATAATCTATTTTACTTTTATGAACAGAAAATATCTTTCGATAAATTGTATCAGCAAAGGATATTTGAAAAATTGGTAAAGGAAGATCTCATTAGTTGGAAGTTAAAAGAAAGGAGTTTAGAGAAATTCTCCACAAAAAAATGGAAGATTTTAAGAAATAGATGGAAAAGTCTATTTAAAAGTGCGAAAAAGGATAGAAACTTGGAAGAAAAGCTTAAAGAATTGGTTACAAGTACTTTCAAAGAGACTGTTAAGGAAGTTTATGCGAAAAGGGAAAAATTCTTTGCTAAGAAGTTTAGAAACTTCATTATTATAGATTTGCATGCTGGTATTTCAACTGAGGAGTGCTTTAAATTGTACTACATCTATACAAATTACAAATTTCAAGAAATTCGGGACATTTTTAAGAAGACGGTTGAAGCTTACAAACATTTATTAGGTGAGGAGAAGCTTAAGTATTTTTTTAATAAGTTATCACCTCCTCCTTACTACTCTGTTAGCATTGAACTGTTCTTCTTTTCAGGAAAGCTTAAGAAAAAATCATGGTTTTTTCCAAGACCATTAGTTTCTAGGGAGGGAGAAGGTTATGAAATCTTGCCTTATACCCTAGAAATAGATCTTTCTGGTCCTAATAAACAATTGCTATGCATATACTATCTGATCCTTCACGACTTTTTCGAAATCTGCTTAAGAAAATTTCAATAAATTTAATAAAATTAGTAGTTAGCATAATTCAACGTATTTTTCTACTTGGAATAGTATACGATTCTTGCGAAAACATGTTTTCAAATTTTTATCTTTCCGTTGTTTGCAAGACCCCATGCGTAAGCGTGGAGATACGCAAGTGGATAGGTGAGAAAGTTTAAATACTTCTAAACATAGGTTTCTTGCAACTACTCCTTAATGAAAGGGGTGCGTTGGAGGCCTCTTGCGTGAGCAAGGAGAGGAGGTCACAAAATTACAAGGATAATAAGAGTTTTAAAAATTAAAATTTAATTAATTTAACAATGATGAAAAGGTACAAAGGATCTTGTCTGTTGAAGGAAATTAATGAAAATTTTAGCTTAAAAAATTTAGAATTAAAAATATATTCTCTTCTGGAGAAATCAAAAAAACCGCTAAAGATCTCTGAGATTGCTAGAGAGCTAAGAGTTTCCGAAAGATCGGTTAGGACGTATGTGAAAAGGATGTTAAAAAGAGAGTTGATAGTAAGGGAGAAACTGGAAGGAACAAGATTATGCTACGTTTATAGGGTAGTTTCCATTGAGAAAGTTCTTCAAAATCTGCATAAAAAGTTTAGCAATATTTTAGAGAAGGTCAAAAGAAATCTCAGCTCGCCCATCACTAATCATTAATCATCCTAGGCTGAACTCATCATCGATTGTTGTACGTCTAAGTAAGTTCTTCTTTCCCATATATACATTAAAACTTTTCTCTTCAAAACCCACCAATTATCATTAAGCATTTCCCTTAAATTTATCAAGTTGTTTGTTCTCAAGCAAAATTTAAGCTTACAGTCATGAGTTATCCTTATTCTTCTACAATTCTTGCAAAAGTTTGGAGAATGAGGCTGAACAACTTCAATGAAATTCTTATCAGTAATGTAATACCTCCTTCTATTATGCATCCTTCTCGCTTCTACTCTCTTAGCGATATTTTTAAGGAAATGCTCTATTTTTGAAATAGGGAAGTAATGCTTTTCGAAAAATTCAAAGTTCTTGTTTTGAATAAGCTCTATTAGCTGCAAATTTACCCCATTTTCTCTACAAAATTTTATCATGTGTGGCAATTGCTCAACGTTTATTCCTTTTAGTAGCACCATATTAATCTTTACAACCAATCCTAGGTCTCTTGCCAACAAAATGTTTCTCTTAATATTTTCAACATTTTTTGGAAGAGTTGGAAAATAAGAGTCGCATCCTATATTAATTCTGTGCAATCCTGCTTCTTTTAACCTGGAGGCATACCTATTCAGCAAAATACCATTTGTTACCAAGGATATATCTTTATAGCCATTCTTTTTAAAAATTTCAACTATTTCGACAATATCTCTCCTTAACAATGGCTCTCCTCCTGTAATTTTAACACTTTTTACACCAAGTTCCGAAAACAATCTAGCAATTTTCTCTATTTCTTCTAATGTAATCTCATGTCCATTTTCGTCGTAACCTTCTCTATGGCAGTAAGGGCAGGAGAGGTTGCATTTTGAGGTTATGGAAATCCTTAAATTATCTATTTTTCTTCCATGAAAATCCCAAATCTCATTATCTAATGACTCAAAAGAATCAGTACTCGGCAAATTCATCATTAATCAGATAGGTCTCCTATCATCATAATTAAAATACAATTTTGCCAATTATTTTTAAATGTTTTCTGAGATAGCTTTGCTTTCAGCTTTTGGTGTGTTTGCGGGAATAATAACTGGTTTGATACCAGGTTTGCATGTAAATAATATAGCTGCAGCAGTATTGCTTATGTTACCTTTTCTTTCTCAGCAATTTTCACTCTATGCTATTTCCTGCTTCATAGTTTCAATGGCTATAACTCATACAATCTTTGATTTTATACCTTCAACGTTGCTTGGAATACCTGAAGACGATACATGTTTATCAACGTTACCCGCTCATAAAATGGTGCTGCAAGGCAAAGCTTTCGAGGCTATTTATCTTACAGCTGTTGGAGGACTCATCTCCACTTTGATGGTTGTATTTTCGTTACCGCTACTAATTTTTTTTTGATGCCCAATCTTTACCTAACTTTGAAACCTTTCATCCCTTACATCCTATTATTTGTGTTGGGATTCATTCTGTTAACTGAGAGAAACAAAATAGCTGCAGTAATAGCATCAGCACTGTCTGGAACTCTTGGAATAGTTTGTCTTAACATGCTACCATTACCAGCCCAGAATCTATTTCCAGCAATATTTTCAGGATTGTTTGGAATGCCTACACTGATTCTTGGTTTGAAAAGTAAGAAAATACCAAAGCAAGGATTTCATGCCAATACAGATTTGTTACTTGCTGTGAAAGGTTCCTTTAAAGCTGCAGCAGCTGGAATTTTAATGGGCATGCTTCCTGGACTAGGCTCAGCGCAAGCATCACTTATGGTGGATGCTGTCACAAAAAGAAAGGATGAAAAGGAAATTCTAATAGCTTTAGGCGGAGTAAATACAGTGGTTGCCATTATTTCAATAATTTCCTTATATACCATAAATAGAGCGAGATCTGGAGCTGCCATAGCAATATCTTATATTATTTCAGACATCACAATTGATTTTCTTATACTTACTATGTGTGTTGCGATTTTTTCAGTAAGTTTTGCATGCTTTCTATTACTCCATTTTTGCAGGTCATTTATCGTATTATTAAGCAAAATTCCTTACCAAAAACTTATAGCAGCTATATTGGTGTTAATAACACTCCTAGTTTTTATTACCTCAAAATTCGTCGGTTTGTTTGTTCTAGCTACCAGCACATCAATAGGTTTATATACTATTCTCTCAGGAGTTAGGAGAAGCGTTTGTATGAATGTTCTTATTCTTCCACTTTTGTTGTTTTATTTTGGTATTTTTAAACCATGATATTGTTTCCTTCAATCCCTTCGCAAGCTCATATCTAGGCTTAAATCCCAATTTATCTCTAGCTTTATCAACACTTGCATATGAATGTCTTACTTCACCTTTTCTGGGCGGTAAATAGACAATTTCAGATCTTGAGTTTAATAATTTTTTAATAAGATTTGCAAGATCAATAATTCGGGTGGGTTTACCCGTAGCTATATTAAATATATCAAAATTTTTTCCTTTCTCTATTGCCAGAATGCAAGCATTTACAGCATCCTTAACGAATACAAAATCTCTTGTTTGCAAACCATCTCCATATATGGTTATTGCTTCATTCTTCATCGCTTGCATGATAAACTTAGGTATAACTGCGGCATAATCACCCGTTCCCTGCTTCGGTCCATAGACATTAAAGTATCTTAAAACAACTGATTTCAATCCATACAATTCATAAAAAACTTTGAGATACTGCTCGCATGCTAACTTGCTAACAGCATATGGAGATTTTGGATTTGGAGAGTCTTCCTCGCTCAAAGGAGGTTTTTTATCTCCATATATTGCTGAGGATGAAGCAAAAATTATTTTCTCAACATCCGCATGTGTAGCTGCATTTAGTATATTTAAAGTTCCATTTATATTAACATCGCTTACTTTTAAAAGGGTCTTTGACGCTTTTTTCAACAGAAACAATAGCTGCAAAGTGTATAACAACATCGACATCTTTCAATAGTTTTTTAATTTTTTCTTCTCTGATATCCAATTTGAAGAACTTAATATTTTTTTGTGAAAGGTATGTGGTAATATTTGATAGAAATCCTGAGGAAAGGTCATCCACACAAACAATTTCAACGTCCTTCTTTGCAATCTCCTCTAGGAAATTACTACCAATGAAGCCTGCAGCTCCTGTCAAAAAAACCGAATTGTAGTCCATTTTTACACTTCTTGATTAACAATATTTTTAAATAAGTATATAGAGAAAAATTTATGGGATGGTGAATCTTATAAAGACTGGTATAAAAGGTTTTGATGGGTTACTTGGAGGCGGTTTTCCAGAAGGTTCATGTATTCTTGTTAGTGGAGAACCTGGTACGCTGAAAACAATATTTTCTATGGAGTTTATCTATAAAGGAGCAAAAGAATTTGGGGAACCTGGTGTATATGTTACTTTGCAGCAATCCGTTGAAAGTCTTCTGGAACAAGCATCAATGTTTGGCTGGGATTTTAGTAATTTGAATGTCAAATTTATTTATGAAGGCAGGGATAAAACTGACATTGACGTTTTTAAGGATATTAAAAATGCTGTTGATGAGATCGGTGCTAAAAGAGTTGTTGTTGATTCGATAACACAAGTAATAAATAATGTAATGCTTGCTACGGCTAGAGGCAAGGTAGGATATGAAATCGTTGAAGTTCTTGAGAAGATGCTACCGGTTCCCGTCTCTGCGGATGTTGTTGTCAGGAACATAGTTATAGACCTTGTTTATAGAATAAAGAAGTTGGGATGTACAACAATACTTATAAGTGAGGAAGGTTTGGGAAGCCAGATTGCTAGTTATATTGCTGATGGTGTAATTAATCTAGAATTGCAAAAGGGTATAGGTAAGAGATTTGTGCATGTAAAGAAGATGAGATGCGTTAATCACGGTCTTTTACCAGCTCAAATAATTGCTAAGGAAGATGGATTAGAAGTCACAATTATGTAATGCTTTTTTGTAAAGTTTTTGTTGGAGAGAGATTTGTTGCTGATGTAAAAGTTGCTTTAAGGAGAGAAGAAAAAGTAAGGGGTTTGCAAGGTATTAATAAACTTAAGGAGAGGGATGGCTTACTTATCCCCTTTAATAAGGTTTCGAGGTTTAGGAATGGTATATGGATGTTCCGAATGAAGACTAGCATTGATGTAGTTTTTGTTGACGAGTCTTTGAACATTGTTGACATTAGAGAAAATTTAAGACCATTTTCGTTTTTCAACCCTCTAACATGGAAAATTTACTTTCCAAAGAAACCTTGCAAGTATGCTATTGAGTTAAAAAGTAGTGTTTGTAGAAAATTGAACCTGAAAGTTGGGGAGAGAGTTAATTTTTATTTTTATCAAAAGCGTCACTAAGAATCACTAATTTTCACCTTAAATTTCTTACGGTCACTAAAGTATCTCCTAAGACCATCCTCAAGCATTTTAAGGCGTTGATAGCTCCTCCTTAATTTTTTATTTGCAATATCAACAAGATGCTTCAGGTAGTCATCGCTAACTATAGTTTTACCACCAATCCCTAAGGGTGCTTCAATTTTTTCGCTACTTGTTATCTGTAGCACTATTTTCCTAGAAAACGAGAAGATGTATGCCTCTCTTATACCTATTTCTTTAACAGCCTGCTGCAACTCTCTTGCATCTTCAATATTTCTACAAACAACATGAAAAATAAAGGGTTCTTGCTTAATCCAGAGCTCGCCGTGTGTATATTTCTTAGCAATTACTCCTTTTATTTCCTCAACTTCAACCTCTCTATGCCACTTACCAATAATTTCGCAATGTTCTTTATCATGGAAAACTGGTACTTGATAAACAATTATTCTGCCTGAGCAACTGCTGGTTGTGAAGAAATTTGGAAGAGAATTTAGAAATTTTAGAAAGGGAATTATATCTTTATCTACTCTTTTACAAGCAAGATGCTCAGTCAATCTCTTCAAGGCCTTTCTTTTTTCTATTTCGAAGCTATCATTCATAAAACTTCAACTTTAAACAAAGGTTTAAATAAGGTGTCTTCCAAAATTATCTCTGTTGCTTGAAAGACCCCATGCTTACGCATGAGGGGTGGTGGGGGAAATATTTAAATACTTCTCCAAACATAGGTTTCTCCTGTAGCCCACTCTTAACGAGAGGGGTGGGATGGGGACCTGTGAACCCTGGAGTGTGTATGAGCTTAGAGCGTAAAGCTCTGGGTGAACATCCAACCTCGCAAGCTTCCATGTTAGAAGCCCTTGCGTGAGCAAGGGGAGGAGGTCACTGTAGCAATAGTTGGTGGTCATAATGGTTGAAAAAGCTGAAGAAAAAAGGATACCAATTGCTAAGGATAGTGCTGAGGGCAGACAAACAGAGGAGGGTTTCTTCATTTATGACGGTGAAAAAGGCGTACTGTACAAGCTGGATCCACTAGCATACTTTGTTTGGTCTTGTTGTGACGGTAAGCATACAACTAAGGATATAGTCGAGGAAATAGAAAAGCATACCAACATACCCTCATCGGATCTTAAACCTATAGTTTCCAAGATACTTAACGTTCTAAAGGAAGCTAATCTGATATTCTGGGGGTAGCCTCCCCCTATTTATTCTATTTCAAGTTCCCTAATTTTCTCAAAAATCTCTACTTTCGCTTTTTTAGGAACTAAAGCTAGTTTATCATTCTCAATTACCTTATTCAATTCCAATATGATTTTAGAAGGCTTTTCACTTACACCCTCAGCATTCATTTTTTCAACAATTTTTGATGCAAACGCCCTCCATTTTTCCTGAGATTTTTCTAAATCGGCCTTTTCATTAGATATCATCGCGTAAAACGCTCGTTTAAGCCTAAAAATAGCTCCTTTTCCTGTAGGGCAAACTCTCGTCTCCAATTTCTCTGTCCCAATTATTTTTCCCTCTTCGGATTTCTCCTCTCTTTTCACACTCTCAATAATTTCTCTAATTTCGTCCTCAGAAAGCCCCTTCTCCCTTAACTTTTCAACTAACTTCTCATCCATTACATATTTATAGCAGAAGGATATTTAAAATTATTTTCTAAATGATAACTCGAAGATGGCTTGCCAAGTTTAGGAACCTATCGGAGAGTAATTTAAAGACACTTTGCTTAGTTTTTTCGGTAATAAGTCTGCTCCTTCTAGTTTATTGGTCGAAAAATCTCGAAGTTAAAAAATGTGAAATAGAGGAAATACTCAACAGCTCTGTTGAGCTAGGATCAAGAATAAAGGTTTGCGGTAGGATTAAAGACTTGAAGGATAGGAAAAAATTAATTATAGTAAGCTTGGAAGATAGTACAGGAGAGATACCTGTTGTTATCTTTAAAAATAGATTTAAGGACTGCTCATCTCTGACCAAAGAACATATCTGCGTTATAGGTAGATTATCCAATTACAAAGGAAGCCTAGAAATAGTTGCGGAGAGCATTACTTAGCTATTTGCTGGAATTTCGTGATCAACTCTCTGAGCTCTTCTTTACCTTTCTCCTTAGGATATGTAGGGGTAACCAAGCTTTTTGGGAATTTTATTTTCTTTAAATATGATTTAATCTTGTTTGGCCAGTTTGAGGGATCCAAGCCATGCTGAGCTATAAAAGCTAACAACCACCTCTCACTACCAAATCCAGAACAACCAGTCCATAGTTCAGCGCCTCTTGAACTTTTGATCTTAAATGAGGAAGTAAATTTATTGCCATGAATGGATATATTACCAACTTCAAGCCAACTTTTTTCGTCCTTTCTACCCCCTTTATATGGCAACCAAGCCTCGAAATCTATGGTGCCAGGCTTATCAATTTCTTTTTCAATTTCTTTTGCAACTCCAGCGTGCTCCAGGTACCATGGCATAACTAAAGCCCATCTCCACTCCATATCCAATGCTTTGTCCATAAACTTCTCATACTTCTCCAAAAGTTGATTTCTTATTTCAACAACCTGCTCTGGCAAGCCTAACCAGACAACCTCTATTCTATGGAATTCTATAAGCCTCTCTGTTCCCTTTAACCCACCTGCCTCCCATCTGAATGAAGGACCACTTCTATCAAACCATTTTATTGGCAAATCCTTATCATTGAAGATCTCTTTCTCTAAAAATTGATAAAACGGTTCACACTGGGCAAAACATAGAAAATTCTTTGGATGCTCTAAATAATCTTTTAGCATCTCTGGCTTTACCTCTTTAAATACTGAGATATAGTCTATAAATTCCTCAAATTTTGCAATATCGTAGGATATTGGAAAGGATACAAAAAGAATGGAGTTTATTGTTCCTTTTAAATGACCTGTTTTTAAACCAACCTCCACGGGATACATTTTTGGGAATATCGCTTCTTCGAAATCTAAAGGTTTTAGAACTTCCTCAATAAATATCTCCTGAATCATTTTAAGAAGATAAGCATATGGAGGTGTGTAGAACCATTGTCCCTGAGAAAACCATTTTATCCATCCTATCTCCTCAAGCAATTTATCGTAATCCCTTTTAGTAGGTTTCTCAATTTTTTGTTTGCTTTCCCTTATTATGTACTTACTTTCAGCTTTACCGTGCCATGCTTGTCTTGCTTCCTTTTCTTGTAGCAGCTTTAGGAGCCTCTCAAGTATAGGTTTTTTTAATTCTCTTTCATCTAAAGTTCTGAGGAATATCTTTGTTTGGGATTCGCATATTTCGGTTTTTTCTACGAATGGTAGCTTAAGGGAGACTTTATGAATACCCTCTATAACTATAACACCATCTTTAACCTCGATATCGCGTATCCCAATTCTGAATTTACCAAAAATTGGTTGAAGTGTGTTTTTAATTCTTAGCGCGGCATCTCTTATGCTTATAATTCTTGATTCCACTTTAAATGATAACTTTTTATCTTCAACGTCGTAACCAACTATTTTAGCCGAAAGCTCCTTTTGTTTTACTCCTTTAGCTAATTTTTCATTTAACTTGTTAACTAAATCGGAAAATTTCTTTTCTAAATCATCTGGAACTTCTCTGCTTAAAGTTAAAACAATTTTGCCATATTGCTTCATAAAATTCTAATGAATTGAAAGTATAATAATATTATAGATGATCAGGGCCCAAGTTAGCACGGAATTTCTTGCAGTAGCAATTTTAGCTCTTATAATATTTGTAGGTGTTTTAATTGCAGTTAATCAAGGTGTTATCTCTTATACTAATGCTAATAGAATTGCAGACGCTCAGGTAGCCGTGAATAAGATTGCTGAGGCTGCAGACATAGTATATGCTCAAGGATATCCCGCCAGAACAATTGTTAGGGTTTTTATACCTCCAGGTATCGATGCTGAGAATACATATGTGAGGGGAAGAACTGTAAATATCAGAGTTGCTAATCAGGATATTTGGGCCAATTCTAAAGCTGAGTTAAAAGGGAAAGTGCCTACAAGTCCTGGCTATCATTTTATTCTTGTTGAAGCTACTAGAGAGGGATACGTGCTCATTGGTGCTGTTAGCTTAATTTTAGATCCTCCCCGTTTCTCGAAATCAATTCCAGAAGGGCAGAGTGATACCCAACTACTGAGAATTGGAAATGCTGGTGAAAAGCCGTTGTATAATGTTACTCTAACTGCACATGGTCAAATTGCTAATTGGATAACGTTCAGCAATAACAATTTCGATGTATTGCCCGGACAGGTTGTTGAGGTTGTTGCAAATATTAGCGTGCCGCCTGGCACAACATACGGTGCTTACACTGGCTACATCTTAGCAGCATCTGGTGATGAATCTGCAATTGCTTACGCTACAATTTATGTTGAAAAACTCTACGTAATATTGAGTTTTTCACCTTCAATTTGGCAGACAAACATTACTTGGAACGAAACCCTAGCAAAATCATTTTCACTGTGTAATAATGGAAATACTGATTTAACGGTTGATTTCAACGCCACGCAAGAAGTTGCTAATTATGTAACGCTAGGCTATGTTTTAAGCTCGGGAACGATTACTACGCAGGGATGGGAAAATGAGACTGCTAGCTATGAAAATTATGCAACAATAAGGCGAAATGTTCCTTATAGGCTAAGTAATGGGGATTGGGCACTTGTTCTAAATTTGGTGAATAATATAACAACAGGTAGAGCTTATGAAATGAGAGTATACTTCAATTCTAGTCAAACTCAGGATATTAGTCCTTACAGACTTTATGTGATTAATGCTGGTGCTGAAGATGGAGAAGCATATTATCCTCAAGACGTAACTGCTGGAGATGTTGATAGCACTTCAACACCTGCCATATATAACAATTCCTGGTATGCACACTGGAATGCCGATGGTGGTGAAATATTCTATGTTGAGATTGAATTGCCAAAACATGTTGATCCTGATAGTGTAACTTTTACTATAGATTTGGAGGAATACAAACTTGCAGCAGATAGTGATACTGAGGCATATAATGACCCAAATATTCTGGAGAATAATCTACTCTTTATTTACCTTGCTGATGGAACAGCTCTTCACCCATCTTTAGCAACAAACACAGCAAGAGCCACACCAGACAGAAACCCAGGATCAATAGTATTTGATTTGGGTTCGGAATACAGGAACGTGTTTTTAATTTTGGAGCCAGTTACTCAAGCAAAGGATCCTTACATCTACGTTAATGGTAACCCAGTTTACTGGGGTTATGGGCTTGAGAATTACACCATAATTAACATTACAGATTACGTAACTGCAAGCGATACGAACACAATTCTAATAAAAACAAGTAATGATGCTAAGATTAAGTATTATGTAGTTGTTAATGGTCCTTGCACAGTTCCAGCATTGTCATGCATTTACACTTTTGGTATTGCAAGTATGCCATACAATGCTACAATCAGCGTTTATTCAGGCATAGCTTATGCAAGATCAACTACTGGCGAGCAAGCAGATATTAATGTTGATTTAATTGTTAGGGTTCTTGAATTGTTGCCTTATTATTGGCAAAGTAGTATTAACGTTAGCAATGTTACTATAACTACATTCTTGCTAAGGAACTGGCTAAAGAATGACGCTTTGGTTAATATAACGGTTGATGATATCTTAAGAAATGTTTCAGCAATAAGTATTAAGCGCTACGAAATGCCTTGGTTTAACACGAGTTGGCACTTTAGGCTCCCAATTTTAGTAAATACAAGCATTACAGTAACTGATTTGCCAGTAAGGGTAACAATCGATTTTGCTGATTATATTAGCGATTTTGATCCAAACTCCACAAGAGTAATTGAAAATATAAGCGAGGTTCCCGCTGAAATTTTGCCAGTAACACTAAATGAGAGTAATATCTTCTTTTTTAACTTAACAAGTTGTGATCCATCAACCTGCATTATTTCAGGAAATCCCCTTATAGTGCCTGGTGGCACAACCTATGGATACATAGATCCACTAAGTTTTGATATACCTAGCACAGCACAAAATGTTAGTATTGCTTATGCTAATGCCTCACTTTATATATCTCATCAAAGAACTTCTGATTTGGATGTATGGCTTGGTTATAATAACAGCGTTTCAAGCAGTAGCGTTCAGGTTATTGATAATGGAAACCTAATAACATCCTATTGTTCAGGAACTACAACGTCAACAGTAATTTCGCTTAATTGCGATCTTCTAGGATTGGGATTCAATAACATAGCTAATTACACTGGAAAGACATGGTGGATAAAAATATATGATAGAACATTAACGCGAGATGGTCAGCTAGAAGCCTTTAACATGACAATAAATGTTACTTGGCAAACCTCATCCTTAACAACTCAGCAAATAACTTGGATAATGCAAGGCACAACACCAGCAAATACTATGCGTTTATTTTACATATACTTTGACAATTTAACTTATGCTAAGCTACCTTCTAGCCTTCCTCCCCCAAGCTATGATCCTTCTGAGGTTAACGATGGTGTAACAATAAATGTTGAAGATATGCAATTGATTAGCAACATTACAAACATACAGGTTCCTATAGATGCTAATAGCAATGTAACAATACTCTTCACAGCTGGTAGTAACGTAGTTGGGAATTATACTGGTTACCTAAACGCAACTTTAGCGAACAATCCTAAAGGAACAAATTCTTCGTTTATCAACGTTACGGTAAGCTAAGCAAGGTTTAAAAATATGATCATATTCTCTAAAAAGTTTTAGACCTTAAATTTTCAATAACATTACTAGCCTTCAGTATTGCCTCAATAAACTGCTTTAATACGCTTTCTTCAATTGCAACTGCACCTACCGACCTAAATTTTTTCTCAGCTAGAACGTCACGTTTTGTCTGATTTATTCTTAGAATGATTTTATTATCTGCCCTTTCGATAACGTCTACCCAAATTTTTTCGTATTTAGAGACATCGATCCGCTCCTCAAATTTCTTTTTCTCCTTAACGGCATAGTAAATTTTTAGCGGACCCTTTTCAATGTACTCAACTTTTTTCTCAAGCAGAAGCCTCTCAAGAATTTTTGCTACAGTATGTCTATGCATATTCAAAATTTCGCTTAATTCCTTCACAGTATAGCCATACTTACTATTTCTTAGAACTTTCAATACCCTTTCAGCATTTTTCTCTTCGCTTCGATACCTCATATTTTTGTATATACAAGGATGTATAAAAATTATATATGTTGTGCAAAGAGTTGATAGTTTCTAATAAATTTAAACTTTGAGCCAAGAATTCAAAAATCAGCGCAATATAACTTAATAAAGATTCAACAAAACCTTTCTGACTTCTTTTTCAAGATTCTCTAAACTACCATCATTCAGGATCCTCACATCTGCTGCTTCTATCGCTTTATCTATCCCCAATAATCTTTCGTGCCTTTCTCTTTCTTCCAATTTTTTTAAGTCATCATCACTTCTATTTCTCTCTTTCAGTCTTGCAATTCTTTTATCCTTAGAGCAAACAACAGCTATTAGTTTAAAATTTTTAAATGCTTTTTTAAAAGCGCAAATTTCTTCGTAACCTCTAATACCATCGATGCAAATTTTTTCACAACTGATATTTTTAACCTTTTCGATAATTCGCTTGGCTACAGCATCTTTACCCTCCTTTTCTCTGACTTCTATAGCAACTTTTTCCAAATTCTTCCTTTTCAACTCTAAACCTCGTTCTTTAACTTCATCTCTAACCACGTCACCCATGCTAAAAATTTTAAACCCTAATTTTTTTAATATCTTAGCAACTTCCGTTTTTCCAGAACCAGGCAGGCCAGTTAGACCAATAACAATTCTATTACCCATTGATTTTTAAATTCCTCTTATTTTAACATTTTTAACATATTTCCTTGCAACTTCGGCAAATTTCTCTAAAACTTCGGGAGGATAAGGATCAATTTTCTCAAATGACTTATCTAACGTCTTTTTATTGTTAAATTGATTTATAACAAGTTTCTCTGCTCCCTCAATTGCTTTGCATATCCCTTCAACTTCTTTTTCCTGAATTAAACCAGGTACGGCAACAAACCTAAATTCATATTCTTTCATACTCTTAACTATTTCTATGCTCTCCTCTATTCTCCATGTATCGATATTTGCCCTTGTTACCTCTTTATATTTATCTAAGGGTGCTTTTATATCCATGGCAATATAATCAACAATTTTAGCAAGCTCTTCAAGAATATCAGGATTTGAACCATTGGTATCGATCTTAACTGCGTAACCCATTTTCTTTAACTCTTTGCAAAATTCTGGCAAGTCGGCATGAATTGTAGGCTCTCCACCGCAAATACACACACCGTCGAGAAACCCTTTTCTTTCGTCTAAAAAATTTCTTATAAAATCTAAAGGCAAAGCTCTTAACCTCTCATCGGTTATCAATTCAGGATTCTGGCAGAATGGACATCTAAAATTGCATCCATAAGTAAATAGGGTGCATGCTATTCTTCCAGGAAAGTCTATTAGTGTAAGTTTTGTGATTCCCTTTATTATCATTCTTGAAAAATATTTTATAGAAACTTATGTAAATTGTCTCTTATATTTAATTTACACAAATATTCATCCAGTTTAAATATAAATAGAAAAGTTCTTTAGATGAGGAGAACGTATCTATGATAGTGAAGGAGCTTAAGAAGAAAACTCTAAAGATAATGGATGAAGAATTCGAAATTCTTGATTTTTCATTTGCTTTGCCCTACACTTATGTTTTGATTGAGGGTGAAAGAGGAAAATCGCTAGGGGTTGCTATGACCCTTCAGGAGGAGATTCTGACTAATAAGTCTGAATTCGAGGATATTGATATTGAGGTTTTCATTAAAAAGGTAGATAGTCTAAACATAATTGAAAGAACTCTAGGACTAGCAGCATTGAATGCTGTTTCGCAGTATTATCTTGATTTAAGCAAGGTAAGTAGAGAAGAGGTTGTTGAAATAATTTCAGTGGAAAATATTAGAAAGATTGGTGTAGTAGGGAATATAGTTCCTATTGTTAATATTCTAAAGAATGAAGGCTACGATCTCTATATTTTTGAGAGAAATCCGAAAACTTATGACAGAAGAAACCTTAAGCGACACTTTTGAGTATCATCTATTGCCAAAAATGGACGCTGTTTTAATTAGCGGAACATCCTTAGTAAATGACACCATAGATTTTATCTTGGAACGTTCTAAAAATGTTAGGTTGAAAATTTTGGTTGGACCAACAGCTCAAGCTTTGCCAGAATTTTTTAAGGGCTATGTAACTCATGTAGCTTCGATTAAAGTTGTGGATAT
>CAZWFW010000023.1:0-16825 GCA_964633445.1 Candidatus Undinarchaeota archaeon
CCTTGGGAGCCGGTGACCCGAGTTCAAATCTCGGCGGCCCCACTTTGTTTGATTATAATTTTCAGAATTTTCGATATTTCTGGAAATGGGATTAGGATTTTGAGTAGAGATTGTAGATGAGCACTGAGAATTAGATTTTTCTGATAAAATTTTAATAAGTTGTCTAGGAGAGATTTTTAGGCGTAAAAGCAGTACCTTATCCACTCTCTTTTTTATTTCTTCGGGAAGAAGATCCTTTACTTTAATATCCTTTTTAAGAACGATACGATTATCTTCCTCAGAAATTATCAAAACTGAAAAACACCATGATAATAAACTACGAAATCTTGAATTCCACTCAGTTCTCTAAGTAATTTGTGTTAAGAGAATGCTATCTCCAGTAATAATGCCAAAATAACGAAAAGCGGAACTCCTAAAAATTGTTAAGAGTTTTTTGCAAACCCTTTGCAATACGTGTTGATAACTCATGAGCTAGCAAAGTCGGCTTCGGTAACTTACATTCCTTTGGCGTAACTCTCCTAACAATTTTAACTGCTGTACCTAAGGAAATTTTGTGACCTACACTTACATAGACATATTTCGCATTGACGTGCGGCTTTATCCTCTGCCCGATGATCTCCCCCTTATCCATAATCAATTCATTACTATCCTTCTTGATAATCTTGCCGCAAAGCAGATTTTTAGCAACACCTATCGTAACCTTGTCTAGTAGCACCCCAACATGACTTGCTATACCTAGTCTCCTTGGATGAGCTATACCATGACCATCTATTAAATAAACATCTGCATTTACCTTTTCCATAACTTTAATTGCAGCTTCCCCCTCCCTAAAAGCAAGTAACCCTGGAATATAGGGAAAGCTAAGCTCAACTTTTTCCCAAATTTCATCCACAACATCAAGATTTTCAAAATCGATAGAAACGCATGCAGCAACTGCCTTATTTTTCCTCTCAAATGATATATCTACGCCAGCAACTTTCTTTATTTCATTGAGTTTCACAAAATCTTTCCTAATCACCTGAGCAGCAAGCTTCTTCTGCAACTCTATTGCTTCCCTAACAGAAAGTTTAGGAATCTTCATTTTTCATTAGCAAATTTCTTGTTAAGCAAACTATGTTCTCCTTAAGGTTCTCATTGCAAAGTTTTTCCTTAACCTCATGATTTATTATATTAAACTTATGGCTGCAGCCTAGATTTTCCTTTAGGTAGAAAAGTTAATTAGGAGCTTTGTATCTATAAAATCAGAAGATGTGGGTTCTCCACAATCAGAGCATTAAAAAATTTTGCATTCGCATACTAAGGTTAGCATCCTGTTAGCGTTAACTATTTATATTCATCAAGCTATTTAGGTATTCCTAAAAATGATACCGCTAAGTGAAGCTCAAATCGGCAAATATAGGATAGTTTCAGTTGTAGGTGGCTTTGGTTTTCAGCAAAGGCTTAAGATTTTAGGTTTAAAGGTAGGGAGCGTAGTTGAAGTTACGACTGTACATCCTATGGGAGGTCCCGTTGTTCTTAACATTGATGACAGGCAAATAGCTATAGGAAGAGGAATGGCCTCAAAAATATTTGTAGAACCTGTTGAAAAATGAAAAAAAGGGTTGTTCTGGTTGGTAATCCCAATGTTGGCAAAAGTTGCCTCTTCTCAAGACTTACTGGTGCTGACGCTATAATATCAAATTACCCTGGCACTACCGTAGAGATTTATAGAGGAAGTTTGCGAATTGAAGGCAAAACCTTTGAACTTATAGATGCGCCAGGCGCATATTCCTTAGAATTCCCTTGTAATAAAGCGGAGGAAATAGCTAAAGAACTCGCAAAAAACGCAGACATAATTATTCTTGTTTTAGATGCTACAAACTTGGAAAGAAGTTTATACATAGCACTTGAAACGTTAAAATTAGGCAAGTCCACAATCATTGCGTTAAATATCTGGGACGAAGCAAAAAGAAAGGGTATTAAGATCGATATAGAGAAACTTGAGAATATTCTCCAAGTTCCTGTTATTCCAACAGTAGCTATAAGCGGCGAAGGAGTTAACGCGTTAGTTAGCAGAATTAAAGATGCTAGAGTAGCCAGCATAAATTACGAAAACATCTGGAAAAAGATTGGAGAAATAATAAGAGAAGTTCAAAGAGTCGAGCACAGACATGCTACACTGAAGGAAAAAATAGAGAAATTGACGGTACAACCCGGTATTGCCCTGCCCCTTGCTGCATTCATACTTCTTCTATGCTTCTATGTTGTAGTTAGCTTAGGTAATCTCATCATTGAAAGGTTGCTTGATCCGCTATTCTCACATTACTATACACCTATTTTGGAAAGGATTAACAACCATATAAGCAACGAGTTTCTCAGAAAGCTATTAATAGGACAGCTTGTAGACGGAAAGATAGATTTCATGCAATCTTTTGGGTTGCTATCTACTGGGATATATGTACCGATTGTTGCAGTTCTACCATTTGTATTTTTATTCTATCTTGTTCTGGGAATTCTAGAAGATATAGGATACCTTCCAAGGCTTGCTATAACGTTAGACAACATCTTCCATAAATTCGGATTGCACGGTTGTGCGATAATTAATACTTTACTAGGCTTGGGTTGTAATGTTCCTGGAGCGTTATCAACAAGAATTCTGGAAACAAGAAAGCAGAGATTTATCGCCGCTAGCTTAATTAGCATTGCTGTTCCTTGCACAGCACAATCAGCGATAATATTTGGATTGCTGGGTAGGAAGGGTATAAGGTATGTTGTATGCATCTACGCCACATTACTTGTTATTTATGTAATCCTTGGCTTAGTTCTGAATAGACTTATAAAAGGAGAGGCTCCAGAGATTTTGATAGAAATACCTCCCTACCGTTGGATAAACCCTAGAATACTGGCAAAGAAGATCTCATTAAGGCTGAAACAATTCTTTGTAGATGCTTTACCATTTGTTTTTCTTGGTGTGCTAATTGCAAACCTACTATATTTCACGGGAATAGTGGAAATTATTGGAAATGTAGCAAAACCTGTTGTGCATGATGTTTTCGGGTTAGAAAAGGAGGCTGCAGCAGCTTTGATTGTAGGATTTCTTAGAAAAGATGTCGCCGTAGGTATGTTAACACCTTTAAATATGCCAGCGAATCAGCTAATTATTGCTTGCGTAATTTTAGCTGTTTACTTTCCTTGCGTAGCTACGTTCGCAACTTTACTTAAGGAGCTTGGCATAAAGGATTTTGCAAAGATTTGTATTGTGATGATATTAACAGCATTCGCTGTCGGAGTTTCTCTTAGAACTATTTTATCTTTATTCGCATAGCAAATAAGATTTAAATTATCTATTTATTTTCCATATGGAAAATAAATTATTTATATACCTGCAAACCTTTTATGAGATAAACCTGATAAAAGAGATAAACTGGTGAGAAAAATGGCTGCTCCTACTCAATTAGCTGGTCAGCCAATTTTGGTTCTACCTGAAGGAACAATAAGGCAGGTAGGTAGAGACGCACAGAGAACCAATATAGCAGCTGCAAGAATAATTGCTGAAGCAGTAAGAACAACCCTAGGACCAAAGGGAATGGATAAAATGCTAGTAGATAGCTTGGGAGATGTGGTAATCACGAACGACGGTGCAACGATTCTAGATGAGATGGATGTAGAACACCCAGCGGCAAAGATGCTTGTAGAAGTAGCAAAAGCTCAAGAAGATGAGGTCGGTGACGGAACAACAACCGTTGTTGTTCTTGCTGGTGAATTACTAAGAAGAGCAGAAGAACTTCTTGATCAGGAGATCCACCCAACAGTGATTACGAAGGGTTACAGAATAGCTGCTTCGCATGCAATCAAATACCTTGGGAAAATTGCTAAGAAAATTGATATTGAAGATGAAGAAACCTTGATGAAGATTGCAATGACAGCAATGACCGGTAAATCTGCAGAGAGGGCAAGAGAATGTTTGGCAAAACTTGCTGTTGAGGCTGTTAAGTTAGTTGCTGAAAAAGAAAACGATAAAATAATTGTCGACACCGATAACATTAAGCTTGAAAAGAAGGAAGGAGGAAGTATTGACGATTCTCAACTGGTTAAAGGGATCGTCATTGATAAGGAAAGGGTTCACCCTGCAATGCCAAGAATTGTTAAAAACGCGAAAATAGCCTTAATTAACGCTGCAATTGAGGTTAAAGAAACAGAAACCGATGCAGAGATAAGAATTACAGATCCATCTCAATTGAAAGCATTCATTGAGCAAGAGGAGCAGATGATAAAAGAAATGGTTGATAAAATAAAAGAAAGCGGAGCCAACGTTGTGTTCTGCCAGAAAGGAATCGACGATCTTGCTCAGCACTATTTAGCAAAAGCAGGGATATTTGCAGTTAGAAGGGTTAAGAAGAGCGATATGGAGAAACTTGCTAAAGCTACAGGTGCAAGAATAGTTACGAAGATAGATGACCTAAGTAAAGAAGATCTAGGGTATGCCGAGGTTGTTGAAGAGAAAAAGGTTGCTGGAGATGAGATGGTATTTGTAGAGGGTTGCAAAAATCCAAAATCTGTAACGATATTGATAAGAGGCGGTTCAGAGCATGTCGTTGATGAGGTTGAGAGAGGAATGGAGGATGCTATCGGTGGGGTAGCGGCAGTGCTTGAGAACGGATACGTAGTTGCTGGTGGTGGAGCTATCGAAGCAGAGCTTGCAAAGGAACTGAGAAAACATGCTGAAAATGTTGGAGGAAGAGAACAACTGGCAATTCTAGCGTTTGCCGATGCTTTAGAGATAATTCCAAGAACACTTGCGGAAAATGCTGGCTTAGACCCAATTGACATGCTAGTTCAGCTAAGAAGTAAGCATGAGGAGAAGGACGGAGTATGGTATGGCATAGATGTATTTGAGGGGAAAGTAAGGGATATGATAAAAGCTGGTGTAATTGAACCGCTAAAGATTAAAACGCAAGCAATTAAAGCTGCAAGCGAAGTCGCAGAGATGATACTAAGAATAGATGACGTAATTTCAGCAAAAGAAGTGAGGAAGGAAGAGGGTAAGGGAGGAGAAGGAGTAGGAGAAACGGGAGGAGAAGGCGAATTCTAACTTCCTTTTTTAAAATATTTTTAAATACCTCTCTAGTTTTCCTTTGAATTTCCTAAAAACAACCTTATTACCGCATTCTTTAACGTTTATAATAGCTCCACTCTTTAGCTTTATAATCTCCAATATGCAAAAATATTTCTCTCCTCCGGTAATAGCATATAATTTTAAGGTTATTCTCTTCTTTTTCAATATCTTCTCTCTAACTTCCCTTAGAAAAATCTCCTTATTATTTATTTCAACAAAAATTTGAAAGGCATCAGCATAGCCAACTCCGTGATACCAGGAGATTTCCACTAGACGCAACACCTCACCTACATCAGTAATTTTAGTTTTTATTTTCATTTTCCATAAAAATTAAATAGCAAAGAAATTCTAAATTTCTAATGATGAATGCTGCTGCCCCTGAGAAATGATGAGAGGGTCAGAGCCTGACTAATATTCTTTAACAGGAATACAGAACCTTTTACATGCTCTAACCTTACAAGCTAATTTTTTAGCATCTCTGGTGCCTGCCAAACCTCCGAGGGATGTTTCCTTGTATCTTGGAGACATACTTTTTCCAATCTCGTCCATAGCTTTAAGAACATCATCCAAGCTAATGTAATTTTTAGTTCCATTCGCAGCTAGATACGCCGATGTTAAGGCAACGCTTGAAAATGTCGCATTTCTGTTTATGCAAGGAACCTCAACCAATCCAGCTACAGGATCGCAAACAATGCCTAAAGAAGAGCTTAACGCCAAACTTGCAGCTTCAAGTATCTCCTTAGCATTACAATTCATCAGTTCAGCTAATGCAGCAGCAGTCATTGCAGATGCTACCCCAATTTCAGCTTGACACCCGTGTCTCGCAGCCGAAACTGATGCTTCATTTAATGCGCCCAAACCTACTACTCCTGCCGTAAACATTGACTTAACAATCTCCCTCCTATCAATATCATTTTCCTCAGCAAAGGCTAGGAGACATGCGGGTAAAATGCCGCAAGATCCTGCAGTAGGTGCACTTACAATTCTATGCATGTTAACGCAGCAAAGCATAACTGCGATGGAATAGCTTGCCGTTCTCAAATACAAATCTTTATGCTTAGATAGGCTCTTAAATTGAGAGTCATATATAACCCCCTTCAAATCGTGCTTTAATCCCCTCTCAACGCATTCCTCCATTATCTTTAAATTGTCAAACATCCTTGCAAGAGCCTCGGATTTGCTAATGTTAAGAACCTCACATTCCCTCAATATGGCAAGTTCTGATATGCTAAGCTTTTCCTCTTCCGCGATGCGAAGTAACTCTTTAAAATTTTCAAATTTGTAAACTTTTGGTAGATTTAGGGAACCATCCTCCAATTTTGCATTAACGTTGCTTTTCAAGATTTTCAGATTACCTCCTCCTATTGATAACGCTCTTATTTTGATTTCCTTATCACCTTTTTCAGCTAATACTTCAATTCCCAAACCATCGGCACTTGTGTATCTATTCTCAAAAAACTCTATTTTCAAATCCTGCAGCTCGTTGTCTATAAAAACATTTCCGTTGCTAAATCTTACTTTACTGACAACCTCTATCTCATCCGTATATGGAGAGTACCCTAACAGACCCGCAGTTATTGCGTGATAGCTACCATGCATTTTGCATGTTCTCGCGGAAGGGCCAAAAAACAAAATTTTGGCTCTTAACCCCTCAGTTCTGCCAAGCAATCTATAGACAAAATAGCCTAAACAAGCTGGAGCATACGTATGGGAACTCGAAGGCCCTATAATAGGGCGAAGAACATTTTTCAAAATGCTGTATTTACGCATTATAAATATTTCTTCGCAGCTTTTAATACTATTTTCTAGGTACGCGACAGCTGTCGATACTGAAAAATAAGAGTTAAATTTTAGACTATAATATAATGCAGGCTGTAATATTAGCTGCTGGTAAAGGAACGAGATTACTTCCATTAACACAGACGATACCTAAGGTTCTTCTACCAGTTGTTGGAAAGCCTTTCATAGAGTACATTATTGATGGTCTTCTGGATGTTGGGTTTTTAGAAAGGGATATACTTGTTGTTACGAATCATCTGGAATCTGAGATAGAAGAAGCGTTAAAGAACACTGAAGTTAAATTTGTAAGACAAAAGGAAGTTCTGGGAACGGCGGATGCCATAAGAAGCTGTGAATCGTGGATAAGTGGTAGCTTCCTTATAGTAAACGGGGATGTCCTCATTAATAGTGAAGATTTAAGGAATTTATTAAAGAAGTTTGAGGAAACTGATGCTCTTGGGGTAGTTAGCCTATGTAAACTAAAAGATGCTGAGGATGTTGGTTTTGTTGAGGTTGATGGTGAAAAAATAAGAGAAATTATTGAGAAAGAAAGGAGAAGCGGTATGATGTGGATAAATGCTGGAGTTTATGTCTTCAAAAGGGATTTTCTCAATTACGTCAACGAAACAAAGTTGTCCGAGAGGGGAGAATATGAAATTACGGATAGTATACAGCTAGCAGTAGAAGACGGTGAAGCTATTTATGCGTATTTCCTAAAGGAGTGGTATCACCTATCATATCCATGGGATCTCCTAGATATTAATGAAAGATTTATGAAAAACTTACAACCCAGAATACTGGGCAAAGTATCCGAGAAAGCTACAATCAAGGGCAACGTCTTCATTGGTAGAAATACCGAGGTTAAAGCAGGTAGCTACATTGAAGGCCCTGCATATATAGGAAACAACTGCGAGATTGGGCCCAATTGCTACATAAGACCATATACTGTAGTTATGGATAACTGCAGGATTGGGCAGGCTGTCGAGATAAAGAACAGCATAATCATGCAACATACAAATATTTGCCATCTATCTTACGTTGGGGATAGCATAATTGGCAGGTATTGTAATTTTGGTGCAGGAACTAAGATTGCAAACTTGCGTTTTGATAATGAAACTGTGAAGGTGAATATCAAAGGAAAAAAGGTTGATAGCAAAAGAAGAAAGTTTGGCGCAATAATTGCGGATAATGTGAAAACCGGTATAAATGCGTCAATAAATGCTGGTGTAAAAATTGGTCCGAATTGCTGGATATATCCGCACACAGTTGTTATGCAGGATATCGAGCCAAACACTATTGTCAGTTGCGAGATAAAATATAAAACTAGAAAGTTGAAGTAATTTTAATTTCTATATGGAAAATAAATCTATTAAAAAATCCTTTTCTTCTAATCTTAATGAGCTTGAAGAAAATCCATGAGACTGCTGAGAAAATCAGAAAACTTAAGGAAAGGAAGAATGCGATAATTATTGCTCATAACTACCAAAAGCCCGAAATTCAGGATATTGCGGATCTTGTTGCGGATTCCTTAGAAATGGCAAGGAAAGCTGCAGAAAGTGATGCCGATATAATTGTTGTTTGCGGTGTAACTTTTATGGCTGAAACAGCAAAAATTTTAAATCCTGATAGAAAGGTTTTGATTCCAGATTTGGGTAAGATTTGCACAATGGCTGAAATGCTCACACCAAATGATATAAAGGAGGCTAAAAGAAAATACAAAGATGCAGAAGTTGCTCTATATGTTAATAGCACTGCCACTTGCAAAGCACTTGCAGATGTTTGCGTTACTTCGGCAAATGCTGCGGAAATAGTTAATAAACTTAACTCAGATACAGTAATTTTTGCTCCAGACAAAAACTTAGCGCACTATGTGAGCAAAAGAACTGATAGGAGGATCATCAACATCCCTAAGCATGGTGTTTGTCCTGTTCATCACATGCTGTGCAAAAATGATGTTCTTCAGGTAAAATCTCTGCATAAAAATGCTAAAGTTGTTGCTCATCCAGAGTGCAAACCAGAGGTGCAGGAAATCGCCGATCATATAGCATCCACAGAGGGTATGGTTAAGTATTGCTCAGAAAGCGAGCATAATGAATTTATAATTTGTACGGAAGAGGGTTTGCTTTATAAGCTAAGTAAAAGATGCCCTGATAAGAGGTTCCATCTCGCTTCGAAGTATCTTGTTTGCTCCTCTATGAAAATAACAAACCTAAAAATTTTAAGGGAATGTCTCGAGAGAGAGAAGTATGAAATAAAATTAGATAAAACTACCATTAAAAATGCTCAGGAGGCTATCAATAGAATGCTTGAATTGGCATAAATTATTTTATTCCTAATTTACAAAACTTTTGAATGATGCAAACCCCCTCAGCTGATGCGTGATGAAAATTTCGCTTGCTGAAAGCTTTTAAATTTCCTTTATTTAAAATTTTTTATGATGAGGTGAACACCCTCTGAATGGTGATGAAGGGTCTTATATCTGAAAACAACATATAAAAATCGCTTAAAATCTTTATATACCGAAAGTTTAAAGTAAATGCGCTTAAAGACAAAGCCTTCCCTAAGACCCAGAAGAAGGTATGTTGCATTCGAAGTTATAAGTGAGTACAAATTTTCGGCTGAGCAAATATGGTCAGCTATCTGTGCAAGGATCCCCATAGTTGGTTATAACGAGATTGCAGAGGCTCAGCTCAGATTTATAGAGTGGAACGAAAAAAGACAGATAGGAATTCTGAGATGTTCTCATAGAAAGGTAAGTATTATAAGAGTTTTGTTGGCATCAATATCTAAAATTGAAAATAAAGTTGTGGGTATGAGGATAATAAGAGTTAGTGGTACACTGAAAACTCTTAGAAAAAAGCTTAAGGAGGTGGAATAATGCAACCCCCTGAAATATTTGGTTATGATAGAGCAATAACAGTTTTTAGCCCGAATGGTAGGCTCTATCAGGTCGAATATGCGAGAGAGGCAGTTAAAAGAGGAACATTATCTATTGGTATAGTTTACAAAGGAGGTGTTTGTCTCGTTGTTGATAAAAATATTACTGATCCCCTCATGGTACCAGAGTCCTTCGAGAAGCTTTATCAAATAGATGATCATGCTGGTGCTGCGACTTCGGGCTTGGTGGCGGATGGTAGAAGGTTGATAGAAAGAGCAAGAATTGAGGCTCAAATTTATAGGATCACCTATGATGAAATTATACCTGTCGATCTCCTAGTTAAGAAAATATGCGACTACAAGCAAATGTATACCCAAATTGGAGGCTTAAGACCTTTCGGTACTGCTTTATTGCTAGCGGGTGTTGATAACAAACCAAAATTGTTTGAAACAGATCCAAGCGGTTCGTTTTGGGAATATCTAGCAACGGCTATAGGAGAGAAAAGCTCAGTAGCTAAGGAATACTTCAGAAAGAATTACACGATGGATGTTGATGAGAGGGAAGCCATCAAATTATGTTTGGAAGCATTGAGTCAAGCGTCTGAGATTGAATTAACAGAAAGAAATGTCGAGATTGCTGTAGTTAGAGAGGAAGATAAAAGATTTAGAAAACTTACACAAAAGGAGGTCAAAGCTTATTTGAAAAAGGTATGAAATGGTTTCGGTAAATAAAGCTGTTATTGCTAGATTTATTGTAGGTAAAAAGAAATTTGAAATACTTGTTGATCCAGATAGGGCTCTCAATTTTAAGCTATACGGAAGAGGCGATATGGAGAGTATCCTTGCAATCCCCACCATATTTAGAGACGCTAAAAAAGGAGAAAAAACGGCAGAAAGTGATGTAGAAAAGGTTTTTGGAACTTTGGATGTTTACAAAGTTGCAGAGAAGATTATAAAGAAGGGAGAACTACAACTCACTACAGAGCAGAGAAGAAAACTAACAGAGCAAAAGAAAAAGCAAATAGTTGCGATAATTGCGGAACGCTCAATAGACCCAAAAACCGGTGCGCCCCATACACCAGCGAGAATTGAGGCGGCAATTGAAAGGGTAGGTGTTAAAATTGACCCATTTAAAGATGCTGAAGAGCAAGTAAATGACGTTATAAAAGCAATAAGACACGTTCTTCCGATTTCGCTGGAAACTAGAAAAATTGCATTAAAAATACCTGCCGAGCATTATGGTAAGTGTTACGGGATAATCACAAAGTATGCTCAAATCGAGAAAGAAGAATGGCAAAAATCGCACTACTATTGTTTGGTATCCTCACCTGCTGGTCTTCAGGAAAAACTTCTTAATAAGCTTAATAAAATTAGCAAAGATATTCAAGCTAAGATTTTAAAAGGAGGTGCTTAAAATGGGAACGTTTTATGTTGAAAATAAAGGAATTGTATTACCCGGTCAATTGCTTGGTTCTGGTAAAGATTTACTGCTCGGGGAGGGCACCTTTAGGGAAAATGATAAGATCTTCGCAAGTACTATGGGTTTGGTGGAAATAAAGGGTAATTACGTAAGAGTTGTACCGATATCTGGCAAGTATATACCAAAACCGGGGGATATCGTTATTGGTATAATTAAGGAAGTTCAGTTCTCCACATGGATTGTTAACATAAATTCTCCATACACAGCAGTAATTCCAGTTTCAGAAGCAGTAAATAGGTTTATCAATCTCACATCAGAGGATCTTGCAAGATTCTTCGATGTCAATGATGTTGTTTTAGCTAAAGTTCTTAATGTTACGAAATCTAAAATCGTAGGATTAACAATGAAAGAAAAAGGGCTAAGGAAACTAAATGGAGGCAGAATTATAGAAATAATTCCAACAAAGATCCCCAGAGTAATTGGTAAGAGGGGTACTATGATTAATTTATTAAAAGAGAAAACTGGATGTAAAATAGTTGTTGGACAAAATGGAAGAATATGGATAAGCGGTAGCCCTGAAAAAGAGGATCTTTTAATAAGAGCGCTAAAATTAATTGAAAGAGAGGCGCATACGAAGGGTCTTACAGAAAAAGTTAAAAAATTATTGGAGAGCGCCTAAAAAAATAACCACTATTGCGCAGAGGCTCATGTCTCCGTTGTTTCTCAAGCACGAACCGATTTATGAAATTTGTAAGCTTAAAAGTTATATTATATTAGCCCAGAAAAATATTAGAATACCTAAAAACTATTCCTCGGTTCCTCCCATCAGAAAAGTCCCTGAGGTGTTTAGGATGAATGCGGCTAATGAAGAAATTGTTTTGCTTAAAGATGGGTTAAGAGTAGACGGTAGAAAACCTGAGGAGCTAAGACCGATTGAAATGAAAGTTGGAGTTTTAAAAAGAGCGGACGGTTCTGCATATGTTGCCTACGGTGAAACAAAGGTAATAGCAGCAGTTTATGGTCCCAGAGAGCTGCATCCCAGACATTTACAGAATCCTGAAAAAGCAGTGGTGAGGTGCAGGTATGATATGGTTCCTTTTTCAGTCAAACAAAGAAAAAGACCAGGACCTGATAGACGTAGTATAGAGATTTCTAAGGTTACAAAAGAGGCCTTGGAACCAGCAATATTTCTCGAGAATTTTCCAAAAGCCGCTATTGATATATTTGTGGAAATTATTCAGGCCGACGCTAGTACAAGAGTTGCTGGAATAACAGCTGCAAGCTTAGCATTGGCAGACGCTGGCATACCCATGCGTGATCTTGTAGCTGCGGTAACTACAGGAAAAATTGATAACACCGTTGTTCTAGATATCTCTGGGCCAGAGGATCAGTACGGTGTTGCTGATATGCCTGTAGCTATGATGCCAAGGTTAGAGAGAATAACTCTTTTGCAAATGGACGGTAAACTCTCTATTAGCGAATTTAAACAGGCTTTGGAGCTTGCTAAGGAGGGGATAAAGAAAATTTATGAAAAGCAAAAAGAGGCTTTGAGGAGGAGGTGTGAAATAGATGACACTCCCTAGCAAAATCAGAAGGAGGCCTATCATACAACTTGCTGAACGTGGCTTAAGAGTGGATGGTAGGAAGTTTGATGAATATAGGGAGATAAGTATAGAGACAGGAATAATAAACAGAGCTGAAGGCTCAGCAAAGGTGTCTATCGGTCATACTCAAGTCCTAGTCGGCGTTAAAGCTGAAATAGGCGAACCTTTCCCTGATACACCTGATAAAGGTGTGCTGATAGTAAATGCCGAACTTGTACCTCTGGCAAGCCCAACATTTGAACCAGGACCTCCAGATGAGAATGCTATTGAGTTGGCAAGAATTGTCGACAGGGGTCTTAGAGAATCGGAAGCAATACCTTTTGAAGAGCTTTGCATAATTCCGAGCAAGAAAGTTTGGATGTTATTTGTGGATATCTATGTTATGGATCACGATGGTAATTTTATTGATGCCTCCGCAATAGGAGCATTAGCGGCGTTGATGACAACAGAACTGCCAAAAGTTGAGATAGGTAACAACGATGAAGTAACGATACTAGAGGAAGAGAAGAAACTGTTGGAATTAAGGGATATGCCCATAGCAGTTACATTTGCGAAAATTGGTAAACACCTGCTTATTGATCCTTGCCTAGATGAGGAGGATACTATGGATGCCAGATTAACGATAACGATGACGAAGGACGACAACATTTGCGCAGTTCAAAAGGGTAAGGGTGAACTAACGATAGAGGATTTATATACTGCTATAGATATTTGTAAAATTAAATCAAAAAAGATAAGAAAAAAGGTAGAAGATGCCTGCAAAAAGAACTAAAAAGGTAGGACCCGCAGGCAGATTTGGAGCAAGATATGGATTTAGCGTGAGAAAAAGGTGGGCTGAGATAGAGAGAGAAAGAGTTAAAAAACATGAATGTCCAGTGTGCGGGAAGAAAGGTACTGTTAAGCGTATAGCTCCTGGTATATGGTATTGTAGGAAATGCGAAACAAAGTTTGCAGGAAATGCTTACTGGCCGGGGGTAGACTAAAATGTACGTATGCGCTGCCTGTAAGAAGGAAATTAAAGAAATTGGGGAGATCGTAAGATGTCCGTTCTGCGGTTACAGAATTCTTTATAAAGCAAGACAACCGATCGGTAAGAGAGTGAAAGCAAGATAAAATTATGAGGAAAGCGGTAATAAAATTAACCTTTAATAACGAGAAGATAGCTAGAGTTGTGTATAACGCAATTTCTCATGAGGAAATTAGAGACTTTAGTAGGATTAAAGTAAATTTGAGAAGAAAGTCCAACATTTTAACTATAAGGATCGATGCCAGAGACACTACAGCATTGAGAGCGTCATTCAACTCATATATGCGATGGATAAAGGTTTGTTTATCTGCTATTAATTTTAAATAACAATATGATCGGAGTGTTATTTCCATTAAAAATAAAAATAAAGAAAGATCATAAAAATGGTGAGGATTCAGGAAATTCTGGAAGCTCCTCCTGAACATTAAAAGTTGGAGGTACTGGTATTATTTGTGGATGCGGCTCAGTAGTAACATTAGTTTCTGGAACCTCGCCCCCTGGTCCACCTGGTACTTGTGGAGTTTCAGGTTTTCTTAAAACTACTACAGCAAGCACTGCTATAATTACTATTATTATAGCTAAAACTATTTTAGCGTTCATGGACCATACCTCCCGCATTCAAATTCCTCATCTTTCTTAACGCAGATGTACTCTGCAACTCCTATATTACCATACTTATCAACAGCTGAAAATTTTAGGCCATACTTGGAATCATCCTGTAATTTCGCTCTACACTCATAATTTCCTAAACCCAAAAGTTCTCTGCAATTCATTGGTATGCTCGTAAGATTCACGTTTTCTCCCTTATAAGCTAGCATTACATAACTGTTAACATCTGGATAAGGTAGCCTCATCAGATTCTTATCATAAACGTTTACCACTGCCGTATTGGTTTTATCCCCTATTTCTATCCTTAGACCTTCAAAATCTGGCTCATCTGTATCTACACTTCCCTTCTCTGCAATAACAATAGGTTTTACTTTAACTGCGCAGACACCATACTCGAGTTTTGATACCCAAGGCACACCGCATGCCACAAGATATACTCCCGTTCTATTTTCTGTGGATTCTCTGTTAATATTAAACTCTAACTTTGCGCAGTAATCTTCTTTATCCTCCATTTCAATCTCACTACAGTTCATTGCTTTGATCTCTTGCGAAACTTTTTTTACAGCCTTTCCTTTAGAGTTGAACACAACACACATTGCTGTATGATTCATCTTTGAAGGTATCTTCCATAACTCGTACTTTACAGATATATCTTCCTCGCCCTCAACATAAACATCTTTGTCTGTCACTATAGACGCTTCTATTTCAGCTCCCTCTGGGCACTTTTCTTTGGATGTTACATAAAGCCATGCTATAGATAATGCATAGAATTGTCCCCTCTCTGATTCCAGCCAGCAACCTATTGGGTATAAACCGTCTCTGAAGGTTCCTTGATCCTTACCAAAATCTCTTGGAAACTCCAATCCTAGCACTAGAGAGCACTTCCCTTCCTCACACTCTACATCATAACCTGCAGTCCCCGGATGTTCATGGAGTCCCTCAGTGACATTGAGTATGTACTTCCCACTGATGATAACTTTTTTTGTTGCTATATCTCTGAATCCGCATTTAACATAAATTTGCTTTTCTTCTTCTAAACCATCTAACATGTATACTGCCAGAACGGAGTCTATGTATCCGTTTCTATTTCTTGTTATGTAGGTTGGCCATAGGTATAATTTAGACGTATTTACTGTTGTTAAGACGCTTTCTGATACCTCAACAGGAGATCCTTGCAAAACGCATTTTGATTGATTCCTAAATAATACTATATAAGCTCTACCTGGTCTAAGTAGGTTGTTGTCAATGATATGTTTACCTGATATAAAACTGTGAAGACGTGTACTAACATTACCCTCGCAGGACCCTATAACGCTTGTGAACCAAACCCCTCCCAATGTTGTATATTTGTTATCTCTTATCCCCTCGACCCATGGGGCTCCGATTATTGTGTAGTTTTTGTAAATTGGTTCAATTGACAGAGGATTATCGGTGTCTATTCTGAAGGGTACTCCTTCAAATTTTATGTAGCAGTCCCCCTTCGAAGCTAGATAGATAAAGTATCCTTTTCCAGCTTCTAACCTCACAGCATTATTGATGACATCTGTAATATTTATGATCTTCCATGCCCTTCCTTCTTTATCTTCAATACAATTACTTAAACCTTCACAAGACTTCACTAACTCAAATATGTATCCTGAAGTATATGCAAATTGGTGGGGTTTGCATGTAGCTTCTATTACACTAGCACCCTGCAGCGGGACTGAAACCAGGTTCCATCCCGGATAAAGGTACAAGGTAAATTCCTCTTTAGACACTTGCGCCGTTCCCAAGGTTATTAAACAGATCGAAATCCCTAGAAATAGAGGAATAAACAGTTTCCTTTTCATAATTTTTCCTTGGATTTAATAATTTAAAAATATTTGCAACATATGACTATTATGCTAAATACAGTAAAAGAATTCTATAAATTATCACTATCGAAAGTGAAAAAGTTGGTGAAATGAAATCTCCCAAATAATTTGGCAATATCTGAAGAACTAAATTAAAAAGCATTCTGCAAACTTAGTCCGAATTTTCTTAGAAATCTTTTCAATTTCTTTTCGCTCTTAGCTATTTTCATCAATTTTTTAGTTTGGTTATAATATTGCAGGAGTTCCTTAACATCTTTAACAGTTGTGCCAGACCCCTTAGCGATTCTTTGCATTCTTTTGTAATCTATTATCTCAGGATTCTCTAACTCAACTCTGCGCATGGAATCCATTATATATTTGAATTTTTTTAATTTCTCCTCACCAACCCTTACAGCCTCATCAGGCAAATTCACCAAACCCATCATCTGCATAACTTGCTTTAAAGGCCCAAGTTTTTGCATTACCTGCAGTTGCCTGTAAAATGTCTTTAAGGTAAACTTCTCCTTCCAAATTTCTTCTTCGGAAATATCCTTCTCAAGTTCTTTAACTTTCCTGAGTAGC
>CAZWFW010000024.1:0-16756 GCA_964633445.1 Candidatus Undinarchaeota archaeon
AGGATAATCTTCAGCATTAAGCCTCTTGAGCAAAGAATGAAATCGCAATAATTCAGTTGTCCAAAAGTTAATAGAGGGATTGATTTTTTGGGGAATTTAAGACTATTTACGAGTTTTGCATGAGTTGGGTACTGGATAGGTTTGACAACTTATCATCAAATTTACGCAATCATTACCTTTAGCATTAAGTGGAAGTACTTTTTATACTGCAATCTGTCGGCTCTCCAAGCTCCTTTCGATACCTGTAAACATCCTTAAGATATGGAAACGCATATCTCTTGTCTTAAGAGTTCAGCATTAACAAAAGTGTTATCAACAAAAACATAGCGCAACAGCTGCCCTATCAACTTTATCTTTTTCAAGTCTAACTTTTCACCCTTCACGAGATTTTAATGCATTTTCTAGAAATTGAATAATATAAATCAATGTCCTAACACTTATTTTTTCCACTTAAACTCGCGATCAATATTTTTACTCTTCAAAATGTTTATTTCGTCTAGTAAAATTTTAACTCTTCCACAAGTTAAGTTTAAATGTTCTATCAAAAGGTCTAAATTAGTTTGGTTGATTTGTGAAAGCTTGTCGATGAACTACTGTCTAGTGCTAAAAGCTGTTAATTTTTGCCTTTAGCATTAACTGGCTTATCTCCGACATTTATTATAAATGTCCAGTTGAAAATAAATAATCTTAGTTGGCATTAAAGGTTAAAGTAGCATTTTCTTATTACTTTTATTCTTTAAGTCAAATAGATTTATTAATCAGTAAAGCTGATTTCCATTTTGATAGAGGTAAATACGCTTTAAGTACATATAGCATTGTAATTTTTAGTAAGTAGCTCGTCAGCAAAAAATTATCAATATAAACGCATTTTAAGCTTTAGGGTTTGGTTTCCTAGCAATTTTGTGCACAACGACTTATAAACTTGTTAAAGATTTAGGATCTCCAAGTTTCATCTCAAACTGAGATTCAGGGACATAGTCTTCCTTTCTTCTTGAATCCCCTAAAATTCTCTCTTTATCTCCGATTCGGGAACTCTCCTCTTTCCACTACGGTTCTGACACACATGATCTTTCCTTCCTTATCCCATCTCCGAATTGTCCTAACAGTTACTCTCAATAACTTTGATGCCTCTTTCGTTGTGTCTATGTCTATATTTGTCTACCAAATATTTAACAGTTTCGCAAGGCTTCTTCCGTAACTATGCCTAACTTAAAATTTTTAAGATTTTCAAGCAAGTCGAAAACTCTACCTTGTACAACTACCTAAGTAAAACATGTTAAAAATCTTTTAATGATATGATATATGATATAGAAAGTTTTAATATTTCCACTATTTGCTCATAAAAAATAACGTTTCAAAAATTAATACCTTAACTGCTTTTACTCTAATAATTTAACAAATTCTTGAAACAGTTTATTCTTTTTTAATCGTTCCAAGTTCAACTGATCAACAAGATAAGGTTGATAACTTTTGTGATATCCTAATTTCGCCCCTTTCGTCTCTCGAAAGTATTTATTCAGTAACTTTTCGGGATTTTCAGCACCATATGCTAAACCTAGCCCTTCACATAGCCATTCTTCCTTATTCCATTTAAAAATTATGTAACACGTTTTACTTCTAAGGTCTTCTGGTACATGTTCCTCAAGTCTAGATTTAGTCTCTTCCACAGACCCTCCCTCAGCATCAGCTATTATGATAATCCTATCTAATAGAAGTAACCTAGCTCTTGCTTCAATTTTCCTTCTAACTTTGGGATTAAACTTGCCAGGTAAAGTTTTTATGTCTTTTTCACTTAAACTTACCTTTAGACCTTCTTCATTTTTAAGCCTGTTGATAAGGTTAAGAAGAAATTTAGGACCATAATGATCCTCTATTAGAATAAATATTCTCTTACTAGAAGATTTCCCCATAAAGCCATCCCTCGCTTAACGTTATTCCATATTTTTTTAAAAGCTTCTTTATCTTTTTGGCATCGACCACTCTTCTTAGATGGGAGCCCTTCTCTCTATCTTTTTCAACTAATATTAAATCTTCTGGCTCAATAATATCCACAACTGCTGGAGAATGTGTTGTGACAATTACTGTGGCTTTACATTCTTTTAGCTCTCTAACTATATACTCTATGGCCTCAGGATGCAAGGAATTCTCAAGTTCATCTATTGCTATTAGAGATGGCTCGCTTTCTATTGCTACTAAAATTGCAAGAATTTTCCATACACCTTCAGGGCTCATTGATGGTTGTAATTCTAAATTGTGCTCAAAAATCTTAATATAGCTTCTACCGTCATCCGTAATGTCCGTTTTAATTTTAATTTCGTTATTTAATATAATACTCAGAATTCTTCGAATTTTCTCCACGCTTTCCTCTTTTTTTGAGAAAAGGGTAAGCATAACATTAGTCAAATTACTTCCATTCTCTTCTAAAGTAAGCTCTTTTTTTGGACGTTGAGGTTCCCTGATTTTTTCAAAATTAATCGTCCTAAGAATAACTGCGCTGTTCCACAATTTAGATATACTTGAAAGAATCGTGCAAATTATAGGAGATACGGCTCCATTCTGCTTAATACAAGGGGATAGCAAATCAAGTTTGGGATACCATGTAGTAACTATTGCATATCTATTTTCACATATATACTCTGCAGACCAACCCGGATAACGTAACAAAGATACATCATGTGGAAATTTTTCAATTTTATAACATTTTTCTCTTATCTCCCTAAGTGGAGCAACAAGAGATATACCTTCTTTCTCAATCTCACCTAATGCAGATTCAAAGAACTTTTTATCATGTTCCACAAAAACTTCCACTCCTTTACGCTCAATATTGACAAGTCCATGTATACTAATCATTTCACTCAAAATCTTAAAGATACCCCACGTACCACTCACGCAAATTTCGTAGGTAACAACATGATCTCCAACAATTGCTTCAAATCCTAAAATTATTGGTAAAGCTTCATTACGCATCCACACCACGTTGTTATAACCACCCCACTCGAAAAAAGGATTGTATTCCCTAGTATCCTTTGTTAGAATCATTTTCATCAATTTTATCGCTTCAATGAAATTAGTTTTTCCAGAAGCATTTTTACCAACCAATAAGTTGAAATTTCTCAACCCTATTTCAACATCTTTCAAGCTTTTAAAATTTTTAACCCAAAATTTGGTTAGTTTGCAGACCATCTAATTTAATTTGTTTATTGAGATAGTATATTTTTTTAGTATCTAAGTATCAAATTTTCCCACTTCAAGTTATTTATAATTTTTCGGTTAAAAATTTACTATGAGCAAATTTTTAGTTCATCAAGAAATCAGAAAGGAAAGCTTCTTGTTCCAATTAGAGTAAGAGCTAAGTTAAATTTGCTAAAGAGTAGCCTTGTTAAGCTTAGGTTTGGGGCAACAGATAATAATTGAGAAGTTTGATAAAAAAGTTAATTCAGAAGTTGCTGATTTTCTAGCTATCAAAAATATCTGCAAACTTACATTATCCACTTCAATATTTTTATAATTTTGCGAGATAAGTTTAGTTTATGATAGTTCAGCCTCCTCCGGGTACAAGAGATTTTCTGCCAGAGGACATGTATAGGCGTGAGTATGTTATCAATGAGATTAAGGAAGTTTTTGAGAAATATGGTTTTGAACCTTTAGAAACACCTGCTTTTGAATATGCCGAAGTACTTGAAGGAAAGTATGGGGAAGAGGAGAAGCTAATTTATAAATTTACAGATAGGGGTGGAAGGCACTTGGCTTTACGCTACGATTTAACTGTGCCTCTAGCAAGAGTCGTTGCTAGGTTTGCTGACTTGCCTAAGCCATTTAAACGCTACCACATTTCAAGAGTTTGGAGACATGAGAAGAAACAGAGGGGTAGATATAGGGAATTCTGGCAGTGTGATGCTGATATTGTGGGGGCTAAGAGTCTAATTGCGGATGCTGAAATCCTCGCATTGGCTAGAGATGTTATGCTAAGTTTAGGCTTTAAGAATTTCAAGATTCTTATAAATAGCAGAAAAGTCCTCAGGGGAATAGCAAAATATGTTGGTGCTGCTGGCAAAGAAATAGAGCTTTGCAGAGCGATAGATAAACTTGAAAAAATTGGTTTGGAGGGTGTTAAGGAGGATATGAGAAAAAGAGGATTTAGCAACAAAATTATTGAAAAAACAATAGAGCTAATAAGTTGCAAAGATATTGATGAAATTAAACGTATTGAAAAGATTAAAGAAGGAAAGGAGGGGATTGAAGAACTTTTAACTCTTCAGAGTTATTTAGATTGGTTTAATGTTGAGGAAAAATACTACAGATTTGATTTTTGCCTAGCAAGAGGTTTGGATTACTATACTGGCCCCATATTTGAAATTAATGTCGAAAAACCAAAAATTGGGAGTCTTGCTGGAGGAGGTCGCTATGATAATCTAATTGGGTTATTTGCCAAGCAAAACATACCTGCTACTGGAATAAGCTTTGGCATTGAAAGGATAATTGATGTTATGGGGGAATTGAGAATGATAAAGCGAGATAAACCCTTAACAATATTTGTTTCGTACGCTACACCGGATGTTATTAAGGATGCCGTAAAAGTTGCTGAAATGATAAGAAAGAACGGATTTAGAGCTACTATGTATTATGACAAAGTAAAATTAAGGAAGCAGCTAGAGTATGCTGATAAAATAAAGGCGAAGGTTGTGGTAATTGTCGGTAAAAGGGAGATCGAAAAAAATGAGGTTAGAATTAAGGAGATGGAAAAGAGAAGAGAATTTACTGTTAAAACTAGGAAGTTAGTGGAGATGTTAAGAAATTTCGAGAAATGTAGCTAGAATCTTAATTTACTTAGATGGGCCCGGCGGGATTTGAACCCGCGACTTTCGGGTTAAAAGCCCGACGCTCTCCCAGACTGAGCTACGGGCCCCAGATTGTAGTATTAATATATTGGCTAAGCTTTATTTTAAAATTTTCATCACAGTAACTTTAGGATTTCCAAACTCTGTCTATTTTATTTTAAAGCAAATCTTACCATCAGCCACTAAGAAGGCTCCGTCCAATAGGGCGGAGATGAATTAGGGTGGTGGGTGAGAAAGTTTTCTATACTTTTTTAAATACTTTTAAACTTGTATATATTAATAACGAGTCCAGAGCTATATGCTCTGGGCAGGGGCTGTCGTGACCCAGTCCGAAGGGGAGCGTAGCTTCGTGCTACACACTCCCCAACCTCTCTAACGAGGCTTCACGGTGGAAGCCTTGCGTAAGCGAGGGGAGGAGGTCACTTAACGACGACCCTATAATATGTAGCCTCACCAGCTGTTGGACTTTTTCTTGTTATTTTTACAATATCACCCTCTTTAGCACCAAGAATTCTAATAACAGGATCGCTAAGTTTTATTTTTGGTAGCTGATCCTTTGTTATACCATATTTTTCAAGCACCTTTTTAGCTTCTTCTTCACTTAAAATTTCGTGTTTAGGTACCAGAACGTGGTCAAGAATGTTAAATTTCTCTTTTTCTCTTCTTTCCTTCCTTACTTTCTCTCTTATTTCTTCTAACTTCTCTTCACTTAAACTTTCCTCAAGAACTTTTATAATATCATCCTTCTTTTCAGGAAACTCCTTAATACCGTATTCTTCAGCAATCTGCTTAAGCTGAACTACGGTTAACTTCTTCAAAAATTTTGCCTTAGTCATGGTAATGATAAATTTTATGAAATGGATTCTTGTTTATTTAAAAATTTATTTTTCCATATGGAAAATAAAATCTTAACTAACAGTTTATTATCATTATTATCAGATTAATGGCTGCCTTGCTTTAAGGAAGGATGGTTAAATAGAAAAACCTTCATTTTAAAATTGAAATTTCAAAGAATTTACTAATGTTCCTTTGAAATCCATGTAGTCCTTTTAAATACTGGAAATTCTACTTAAATTTTATAAAATGAGGTATAAGCGAATAAGCGCATAGTTTGAATGTGGCAGATTCTAAGACCTGATGCGGTTATTGCATTAGCAGATAGACAAGTACAAAAAGCCTTGCCGAGATATGTAAGGGTTGTTGAAGATGAATTACCGGCATACTTCCAGATTTGCAAGAAAATTAAAGCAGAATTGAAAAATGACATGTGGAGGGAGCATGCTAAGCTTGTGGATGAGTTCGAAAAATTAAAAAATGATACTGATAAAGGAAGAGTAGAGATTAGCGAATTAAGCGATGTTAAGCCAAATCTTCTTGATCTAAAAATAGAAATTGCTAGAAATATTCTTAAATCATGTATCCTCTGCGAAAGAAGATGCAAAGTTAACCGCTATAAAGAGCTAGGATTCTGCAGGGTTGGCACCGAGATGAGAGTTTGCTCGGAATTTATTCATTACGGTGAGGAGGCATGGATTACACCAAGCCATACAATATTTTTCTCCAGATGTAATTGGCGTTGTGTTTATTGCCAGAACTATGATATTTCTCAAGGTGATGATTACGGCAAGGTTATCAATGCAGGGGATCTTGCAAAAATAATTGAGAAGCGTAGAAAATATGATGATGTTAGAAACGTTAACTTCGTTGGTGGCGAACCTACTCCATATTTGCCAATGATTTTAGAGGTTTTAAGAAATTGCAATGTTAACATACCTGTGGTCTGGAATTCAAATGCATATCTAAGTAAAGAAGCTATGGACTTGCTTCATGGTGTTGTTGATGTTTATTTATTTGATTTCAGGTATTTTAATGATGAATGTGCGAAAAGGTTATCTAAAGTAAGTAATTGCGTTGAAATTCTTAAAAGGAATCATATAATTGCATTTAATCAGGCTGAGTTGTCAATAAGGCTTCTAGTTCTTCCAAACCATATTGATTGCTGCGCAAAGCCAATTCTTAAATTTATTTCTGAGAATTTTGGTGATAGGGTTATTGTAAACATAATGGATCAATATTACCCTACATTCAAGGCATTTGAATATAAAGATGTAAACAGAAGGCTTTATTATGAGGAGTTCGCAGAAGTTGTTAATTATGCGAAAAAGCTGAAGCTCAATTTCAAAACATAAACTATTTCCTTGCCTTTATAAAGGTATTGAGCAATACCCCAAAAGCACCTGCGGCAAGTTTTTTCCTTAGCTCCCTCCCCCAAACTCGGTTTTTGGTAATCTGGTGCCAACCATCCTAAAAATCCGCCTATAGTCCATGTTCGTATCTAAATTTTGTCAATACCTCTAAACTTTGCTACGAGACCCTCTCCACCGAATAAAAACGATTTTAACTTTCGGTAGAAAGTTTCTATGCGTAAGCGTAGAGATGGGAGCCAAAAAGTATCTATTATAATTGCTAACATTAATATAATGAGCAAGGTTACTATAAAAGGGAAGCAGACATATAGAAAATTGCTTGAGGTGGTTTCAAGGTTGCAATTAAAAAAAGAAAAGGCGAGTTACAATAGGTGAGTCAATAAGGGAGTTGATTAAGCATGCTAAGCTATAAATTCCGCATACCAAAATGATAATAACATTAGCGGATATTTAAAATTGATGAAAATTTTTATAACTGGCAGACCAGGTGCTGGGAAAAGTACTCTAATTAGAGAGCTTATTGAATATGCTGAAAGAAATGAAATACCGTATTGTGGAGTTATTTCGCCAGAAATTAGAAAACAGGGTATAAGAGTTGGCTTTAAAATCATCGCATTACCAAGTATGCATGAGGAGATATTGGCAAGCATAAACATTAAGGGCTTTCCCCGAGTTTCAAAATATGGCGTTAATGTTGAGGGTATAGATAAAATCGTAGAAATTGTTGAGGACGACTGCAAAAATGCGGAAATAGTTTTTGTTGATGAAATAGGGAAAATGGAATTGTTTTCAAGGAAATTTGAGAACTTTATCTTAAAAATTTTAAATACTAACAAAGAAGTCGTTGCAACCCTACAATTACCTTTGGTTAAAAGGTTTGAGCATTACGGTAAAGTTTATTTCTTGAGAAGGGAGATCTTCGATAAGATTAAAAGTGATATACTAAGCAGTTTATTTTAATTTAGTATATTTGTATTTTAGCACTGCAGGAGGAATTTAAAGTTTTGAATTGAAAAAAGGTTTTTTACTTTCCTTTATTAAATTACTTTTTAGCAGTTAGGTACTTTTTTGCATTTGCTTAAACTTAAGCTTTCCTTAAAATTTGGAATTATTGTTATGGGTCTCATCTAAATCGATGTTTATAGTGACTTTATATCGAGTCACCAAATAACCTTGAAGTTATTAAAGAATACAAGGGTAAGCAGCGGTACTGCTGTACTCGGTGCTGAACCAGAAGCACCAGCAAAATCATCGTCGCCAAAAGTACCTGAGCAAGAATCTGAATTACATAAATCTTCTAAAGTGAATATATCGGGCAAATGCCAATCGGAGAATCCATCATAATTTTGAATTATTACAATAGCTTATAGCAGAATTCCAATAAGCAGTTGTTTTATCAGAGCTGTCATTTCTAAGTTGAGTGTCTTAGTCACTCTAAGTTCCAGGAAACTATTTCCCCCTGGTGATGGTCTGGATTGGATATTGCAAGCCTTCAGGAGAACCTCAGATAAGTCACCAGAGCTTGATAAATTACAGCTGAAACTATAGAAATATTATATTTAATTTTTAATATTTATTTTAAAATGGCTAAGGTGGCTGTAATAGCAGGTACAGGTCTTTGTGACCCAAAATTTTTAGAGAATATGGAGAAGCTAAGCATAGAAACACCATATGGTAAGCCCAGTTATCTACTTAAAGGAAAAATTGATGGAAGGGAGGTAATTCTTCTTGTAAGGCATGGAAAAAAACATGAATATCCACCTCACAGAGTTAACTACAGGGCAAATATATGGGCTTTGAAGGAACTTGGTGTTGAAAGAGTAATTTCGGTATCAGCTGTTGGAATAATAAACCCTAAAATATCTCCAGGGGATTTTGTAATTGTTGATCAATTTATAGATTTTACAAAACAAAGGCCCTTTACTTTTTATGACGGACCGGAGGTTTATCATGTTGATTTTACTCAGCCATACTGTCCTGAAATGAGGAATACTATAATTAAGAAAGCGAGGGAATTGGGAATAAGTTTCCATGAAAAAGGTGTATATGTGTGCACAGAGGGACCGAGATACGAAACCCCTGCTGAAATTAAAATGTTTAAATTGCTTGGGGCGGACGTTGTTGGTATGACAAATGTGCCTGAATGCGTACTTGCAAGGGAGCTTTGTATTTGCTACGCTGCGATATGCGTGGGAACAAACTACGCTGCAGGCATGCAATCCAGGCTAACAAGCGATGAGGTTGTGGATATGATGGAAAGAAAAGGAAAGGAGCTTAAGATTCTTCTAAGAGAGGTTTTAAAAAATTTGCCTGAGGAAAGGAGATGCATATGTAAGGATGCCTTGAAAAACGCAAAGATTGAAAAATAAAAATTTGATTAAGCATAAATTAGAGATGAGTAAAGGGAGAATAAAAGTTGTTCCAGATACAAGCATTGTAGTTGAGGAGAAGCTTATAGATGTTATTAGAAAGCTTTTAAGGGAAGGGAATATTTCAGTTTTAATTCCTAATGCCATAATCGCTGAACTTGAAGCTCAAGCTAACAAAGGGCTTGAGAAAGGGAGGAGAGGGTTAAACCATATAATTGAGCTTAGAAAATTTGCAGAGAGGAAAAATATTGAAATAGATTATGTTGGAGAAAGACCAAGTTTTGATGAGATTAAATTGGCAAGCTCTGGTGCAATAGATGCAAAAATAAGGAAAATCGCTAAGGATTATGGTGCAAGGCTTCTAACTTGCGATTACATCCAAGCACTTGTTGCTAAAGCTGAAGGAATCGATTGTATTTACTTTGAGAAGGAGATCTCAAAAAATAAAATGCGAATTCTAAAATACCTTGGGGAGGGTGTAATGAGTCTGCATTTGAAGCAAGGTGTGGTTCCTTTAGCTAAAATAGGCAGACCAGGTAAAGTCAAGCTTATAGAGTTAGATAGCAAACCTCTAAGTGAAGGTGAGCTAAGAGAAATAATTGAGGAGATAATGGAAGTTGCGAGAAAAGAGGGACAAGTAGAAATAAAAAGAGAAGGTGCAATGGTTGTGCAGATAGATGATCTAAGAATAGCAATTGCGGAACCACCATTTTCTGATGGTTTGGAAGTTACGGCTGTTAGACCAATAGCCAAAGTAACTTTAGATGATTATAGATTATCTCCCGAATTAAAGGAATTGTTGGCGAACAAAGCTAAAGGTATATTGATTGCTGGCCCACCTGGTGCAGGTAAAACTACTTTCTGTCAAAGTCTTGCAGAATTTTTGGAGGCAAAAGGAAACGTTGTTAAGACTATGGAAACACCAAGGGATCTGCAGGTTAGCGAAAGAATAACACAGTATACGAAGCTTGAGGGTGATATGAGAAAAACTGCGGACATTTTGCTTTTGGTTAGACCTGACTATACAATCTATGACGAGTTGAGGAAGACAGAAGATTTTTTAATTTTTGCTGATATGAGGCTTGCTGGTATTGGCATGATCGGTGCTACGCATGCTACAAAGCCAATAGATGCTATTCAACGATTTATTGGAAGAGTGGAGCTGGGAATGATTCCCCAAATTGTTGATACAATAATTTTCATTGAAGCTAGCGAAATAAGGAAAGTTTACCAGCTAAATTTAACTGTTAAAGTTCCTCATGGAATGAAGGATGAAGATCTGGCAAGGCCAGTAATTGAGGTTAGAGACTTTGAAAATAAGAAGGTTGAGTATGAGATTTATAGCTATGGAGAAGAGGTTGTTGTAATGCCTGTAAAAGTTGAGGAAACTCCATTAAAGAAAATTGCTGCAAAATCTATCAAGGATATTATAAGGAAGAGATTTCCAGATATAAAGACAAGTGTTGAGGTTGTTTCTGATAAAAAAGCCGTAGTTTATGTTGCAAGCAGACATATTCCAAAAATAATAGGAAAACAGGGAAAAACCATCGAAAATCTTGAAAGAAATATAGGTATGAGCATAGAAGTTAGACCTTTTACCGAAAAGGAGCGAGTTGAAATACCCTTCACAGTTACGGAAACAGATAAGCATATTATTCTTGAGTTCGGCAAGGATTTTGCGGGAAGGGAGGTTGATGTATATGCTAATGATAAATACGTATTCGCTGGGGTTATTTCGAAATCTGGAACCATAAGGATTGAGAAGAAAAGTAAATTAGCTAGGAAGATAAAGAGAAAAATAACAAAGCTAAAGGTTTATGTTGGATGATAATAGCTATTACTGGCGTAAGTTGTACGGGTAAAACAACAATTGCAAATATCTTGGCAAGGAGGATTAATGCCAAAGTTATTAGCTTATCAGAATTTGTTAAGGAGTATAATGTTTATTTGAAGTATGATGAAAAAAGAAAGTGTTACGTTGTTGATGAAGATGTGCTTAGGGAAAAATTTAGGGAATTTGTAGGTAAACTATCCGAGAGAAACCTTATTGTTGAAGGTATCTTAGCTTACTGCATTCCAGCAGATATAGTCATTGTGCTTAGGACAAATCCAGAAATCCTTAAGAATAGACTAATTCATAGATATGGAAACAATGAGTTAAAAATTAAGGAAAATGTTGAGGCTGAGATCGTTGCTTATTGCACCTGCAAGGCTTTGGAGTACTCAAATAACGTTTTTGAGATAGATACAACAAAAAGTATTGATGCTTGTATCAGCGAAATTATTGAAGTGCTGAGTGGGAAGAATCATGAGAAATATAAACCAAGAATAGATTGGGGTTCAGCTTACATAGGCATTGATAAGTCTATGTAAGCTTTGGGACACATCACCCAAAGGCTCGTCCCCTTTCGGGGTAACCCCAGAGCCCCACATCCGAAGGTTTGCCCTGATAGGCAGCTAGGCTGCCTGAAAGACGGGACTTATGTATATTTAGAAAAAGGATAATATAAAAACATTACGTATAAAATGTCTATCAATGTCTATGAAAGTTGTTACTGTTACGCAAGGAATTAGATTACTCTGTAGGTCTAAATTTTAATCCATAGTATATTACCCCTGCCTCTCCATCCTCGTTTATCCTTCTAAAGCAGGCTTCTACTGGCATACCTATATAAATGTCCTCTGGCTCACAATCAACTATTTGCGTAGTTAAGCATGGCCCCTCCTCCAACCTTACAATCGCTACAACATAAGGAACCTGCTCCTCAAATCCCTCGGGAGCTACATGTATCACTGTATATGTCTCTATCTTACCCCTTCCCTTAAGCTTCACTTCATCCATCCTGGCCTTCTTACATTTTGGGCAGACCTTTCTGGGAGGATAGTAAACTTCGTTACAGTTTTTACATTTGCTACCTATAAGCCTGTATCTTGCAGGAATACCACGCCAAAATCTTGGCACGCTCATTTAAACCACCTCACATGCTAAATATATGCACAACTGCCGTGCCTCCAGAGCCTCCAACGTTATGGGTTAAACCTATCTCCACATCCTTAACTTGTCTTTTACCAGCTTCGTTACGCAATTGCAAAGCAATTTCAACAACTTGCTTAACACCTGTAGCACCTACTGGGTGTCCACAAGCCTTTAAACCTCCCGATGTGTTTACTGGTAACTCGCCATTCAAACTCGTCATACCTTCTTCAACTGCCTTACCTCCTTCGCCTTTACCTACAAACCCTAAATCTTCAATAGCCATTATTTCCGCAATTGTGAAACAATCATGCACTTCTGCTATATCTACATCCTTTGGCTTAATCTTAGCTTGCTTATATGCTTGCTTTGCTGCGATAATTGTAGCATCTAAGCGCGTTAAGCTTTTTCTATCATGCAAAGCAATAGTATCCGTAGCATGCCCCGAACCCAAAATCCATATCGGCGTATCTGTATACTCCTTAGCAGTTTTCTCATTTGCTAATATTACTGCAGCAGCACCATCAGTTATTGGTGAACAGTCAAGTAATTTCAACGGCTCTGCAACCATTGGCGAATTTAAAACCTGATCAACTGTAATTTCAAATCGAAATTGAGCTTTTGGATTTTTTGCGCCATTGTGATGATTCTTAACCGCAACCATAGCCAGTTGCTCCTCAGTAGTTCCATATTCATACATATGTCTTCTAGCCATCATTGCGTATAATCCAGGGAATGTCACTCCATAGAACCCCTCCCATTCCTGATCTGCCGCTGATGCTAAAGCTCCCACCGCTTGCGGTGTTAATATATCAGTCATCTTCTCAACCCCGCCAACCAAAACTAAGTCATATTCACCGGCTTTTATTGCTAGGTATGCTTGTCTCAATGCTAAGCTGCCTGAAGCACATGCCGCTTCCACACGAACAGCAGGGATATTTTCTAGACCAGCCTGATCCGCTACAAGACTTGCAACATGTTCCTGATTTATAAATTGACCTGGTGTCATGCTACCCCCGTATATAGCTTCGATGTCATTAGGGTCTATGCCAGCATCCTTTATGGCTTCAATACCAGCTTCAACAAATAATTGTCTGTATGATTTATCCCAAACCTCCCCAAATTTTGTCATTCCTACACCGATTATCGCTACCCTCACATTAACCACCTTTAACTATCCTTCTAAGCTTCAGATAAGTAGTATAATCGATATACACTTTCCTCTTTAAATAATAAGCAACGTTTCTCTCAATGCGTTTTTCTTCAATGGCATCCTGCACCACAATGCTAAATGCGTCACTTCCAGCACCAGAACCATAGGATACGCAGAGTATTCTGCTATTAGGCTCTGCAACATCAAGTATAGCTGCTAAACCTACTAAAGAAGATCCAGAATAAAAATTTCCAGTTTCACTAACTAATAATCCAGCCTTCAACTTCCCAGCATCGATACCCAGCATTTTTGCAGCTCTTAAAGGAAATTTGGCATTCGGCTGATGAAAAACCACATAATCAAAATCATTAACACTTAAACCTAATTTCTTCATTAATCCCGTAGCAGCATTCACAATATGCTTAAAGTATGCCGGGCCACCTGTAAACCTACCTCCATGCCTGGGATAGGCTTGCCCCTCCCTTCGCCAGAAATCTGGAGTGTCTGTTGTATAGGAGAAGGTTCCTTCAAAATAAGCAACAGTATCGTCGCTTTTCCTACCAACAATATAAGCTGCACCACCACATGCTGCTGTATACTCTAATGCATCACCAGGCGATGCTTGTGCAGTATCCGCTCCACATGCTAAACCATATTTTATCATATTTGATTCGACAAGGGCAATACAATTTTGCAATCCTGCTGTGCCAGCTTTACATGCAAACTCATAATCAGCTGCCGTTAGTTCTGGAGTAGCTCCAATAGCCTCAGCGAGCGTAGCTGCTGTTGGCTTAACCGCATAAGGATGCGACTCGCTTCCCACATAGATCGCTCTTATATCCTTAGGATTTATCTTCGCCATTTCTAATGCGTTCTTTGAAGCTTCCACAGCTATTGTTATTGTATCCTCATCTCTTGCAGCAACAGCTTTCTCCTTAATACCCAAGCTTTTCTTTATATTTTCTGCATCAGCTCCCCAAACTCTTGCTATTTCCTCAGCTTTTATTCTGTATTTAGGTATGTAAACACCGTAGCCAGCTATGCCAACACTCATTCCAGACACCTCAGTCTATCAACCAAGTCCTCAATTTTCTCGATTCTTGAAATAACTATGGGATAATCCTCTAACCTAGCAAGATATTCAGAAAATTTGCAGAACCTTTTAGTTCCATGAGCTACTGCTAATGCTGGCTTTAGATTTGTTAATCTCAAGGCAACCATCATGCTTTTGCCAGTATTAACATGAGTAAATATTAATGCTCTATCTATCCTTTTTCCATAAAAACTAAGCATTTCGTGAGGTTCCAAATAAGTTATCGCCTTTATACTATTTATGAGGGTATAGCCATAAATGTTAACGTTCCCTAGAAGATGCCTATTAGCTACTGGAACGGCATTAATAATCTTGCAAAATTCATTAGCGGGGATAGGGCTTTCAAGATCCCTCATATCAATTACAAAATCCTTTCTACTTATCGAAAGTGTTGATGCCAGAGACTTCAGCACCTCCCCTCCCCTCTCCATATCAATTTCCATTAGTTTACTAACAATCTGCTTAACAAATTTTGTGCCTGGAGATTTTCTTCGTCCAGTCTCATAATCGCTAATTACAGAGGAGCTTATATTTAGTTTCTTAGCCATCTCTCTTTGTGAAACACCAAATAGCTCTCTCCACTTCTTAATAGCCAATCCCGGGTTACTTGCCAACGCAATTTCTCCAGCAATATATTTTGCTACGTCTTCGAAAGCATGCTTATCTCCCACCCTCATAAAAGAAAAATTTTTTCAACTATTAATAAAATATTTATTCGACAATAAACGATAAGCTAAATTAAATTGTAAGTAAAAATCCACACAAAAAGCCAGGAAACAATAAATGAGTATATGCCATTAGCAACCCACCATTTGAAATCCTTATTTTTGTAGTATCTCTGCAGAACGTGCCCAAAAGCTAATAAAGCTAGGAGCGACACCAGAACAGCTAGCTTATTGCTAATAAATGCGCTTAGAATACCCATAGGTATTCCCAAGAATATATGAAGCAATTTACACTTCTCATCCTCCCCAATTTCGATCATTTCCTTCACTTTAGCCATTCGATCAGTTTTCTTTGAGACAACTCCTTCCTCAGGTTTGCAATAGTTTCCCAACTCCTTCTAACTATTGGGGGAAAGTTTTTTTCTTTAAGATAACAATCCTTGAGAAAATTTATAGTTTTTGGATCACTAGGATATCCCGAACCAAAATCTCCGTAAAGTTTCCTTAACCTTTCAATTTCTCTATCCCTTGTAACCTTAGCAATAATAGATGCAGCGGAAACCACTCTATATTTCCGATCAGCTTTATGCTCAGCAATTATCTCAGCATCGCAATTCAGATTAGATCTTATAAATTTTATAAAATTCTCCCTAGAATTTTCAGGCAAGTCTATATAAACTTTCTTTGGCTTAGCCTCCTCAATAATTTCACACATTTTAAGAGCCTCTATTTTATTTAAAGACGTAAAATCTCTCAAAAGATCTATTTCTTCGGGTCTAATCTTCCTTACAAAACATTTACACTTGCTTTTAATCTTTACGTAGAGAGTTTCCCGTTCCTCTGGTGTTAACAATTTGGAATCCTTTACATCAATATCCTCCAAAAAGAATTGCTCCTCCTCATTAACTGTAACCCCTGCGACAATAAGGGGTCCTATTACACATCCTCGTCCAGCTTCATCGATACCCAACAAAGCACCGACTTTCATAGATGCTTCTATGATGCATTAATAACATGTTATATCAATATAAATCTTATGTGAAGCAAAGATGAACTATGTTTTAGCTTTTACTCGCAAACCATACTTAATAGAAGTCTCTTTAATACACCAGCTTTACACACGTTAAAAATATAAATCAAAAAAAGATTTTCCATTTATGGTGATAATTTATGAGTAAGGAAGTAGAACAATATATCGCTTCAAGATTCAGATGCAGAGTATGCGGAAGCACCAAAGTCAAGATCAAGAAACTAGCAATGACCGGTGCTAGTTTCTTTGATAGATGGATGAATTGGCAGAGGCATAGATACTATTTTGCTAGTTGCGAAAATTGTGGATATACGGAAATATACGATGCGGAGGTTCTTGAAGGAAGAAAAGGGAGAATCTCGGAGATTATGGATCTGCTGTTTGGTGGGTAGAGTTCTTCCATTCTTTTAACTTTTTTGTCTTCAAT
>CAZWFW010000025.1:0-16420 GCA_964633445.1 Candidatus Undinarchaeota archaeon
TTTGCAGCTTTATATAACTTATTTTATGCAAGGAGGTGATAGGTTGACAGGCTCAAAACTTCCACCGATAGGGTTAAAAAACAGCTTTAAAATTTAAATTAAATATGCAATTTAACAGGATTGAGGAGTTCATAAGAAAAAATAACATAAAACTGGAGGACTGTCAATATCACACGCTTAGATCTCTTGAGAACGGTGGTAAGATAAGAATACTTCTTCTTAAGGGCGAGGAAAATGCAAAATGTGAGTATATTTGTCCTAAATGTGGAAACTATGAGTATGTTGAGGTGAGATGGAGAAGACCCTTTTCTGTTAGATGTTCCAGATGCGGATTCAACATAAAAGTTCCGAGACTCTACAGACGCTAAGCAGTTTGTATTCTCGAGGAGAAAAGTGTTCAACGAGCAGTGACACATTCATAAGATGGTTAGTTGGAAAATGATGTTCAAACAAAAAACTTTGTTTAATGTAATTCCCCTGATTTTTGGTCTTATTCGATGAAATAGTTTTTTATAGCATAAAACTTAATAATTGGGTAGGATAGTTAACTTTATTAGAATGAAAACCCACTCTAGAGAACTTTACAGAGCAAAGGTTGAAGTTTGCTTCTCCAAACTAAAATCAAGCGCCAGGGGTCTTTCTCAGGAGGAGGTTGAGAGGAGACTTAAAATCTATGGTCCTAATGATATTAAGGTAAAGGAAGAAAGAGCTATAGTTAAGCTTCTTAAAAAATTTGTTAAGCCGATACAGCTTATGATAGAATTTGCAGCTGTAATTTCGCTTCTAATCGGAAAAATTGAGGATTTCTTCATTATTACCTGCTTATTGATGATAAACGTTCTTGTGGAATTTGCTCAGGAATACAAAGCGGAAAACATCATAAAAACGCTCAAAAACAGGCTAACCACTTCGGTTGATGTGCTAAGAGATAATGAATGGAGGAGAGTCAATATCAGAAATCTTGTTCCTGGTGATGTTATTAGGATTAAACAGGTGATGTCATTCCTGCTGATCTAAAAGTAATTGAAGCCTATAATCTGCAAGTTGACGAATCTGCTTTAACAGGAGAATCTCTTCCAGTTGAAAAGAGGAAAGATGACGCTCTTTACTCAGGCTCGATTGCAAAAACTGGAGAAGCTAAGTGTTTGGTAATAGCAACTGGTGAAAATACTTACTATGGTGAAGTAATCGCGCATATTGGTGAAATACAGCACACAAGCACTGTTGAAAGATTTGTTTTAGATGTTGGAAACTTTCTTATTAGAATAGCGATAATTCTTATAATTATTCTCTCAACGTTTCTAGCATTTGAGCATCATGAAATTCATGATATTTTACTCTTTGCCCTAACACTAGCTGTAGCTTCCATACCAGCAGCTTTACCAGCTGTTTTAACTGTAGTATCATCTATGGGTGTTCTGCAACTTTCTAGAAAAAGCGTTCTTGTTAGAAGGCTATCATCACTTGAAGACCTAGCTTCCATTCAAATATTTCTAAGCGATAAAACTGGAACCCTGACCGAGAATAAGATAAGAGTTGCTAGAATTGTAGCAATTAATGCTACTGAGGAGGAGGTGCTAGAATATGCTCATATGAGTTCTTTGGATGAAGAAGATCCCATTGATAAAGCTATAATCGATAAAGCTCTTGAGTTGGAAATAGGAAAACCCAAATTCAAAATCATTAACTATATACCTCCCGACTCGGAGAGAAAAAGATCTACCTTAACAATAAAATTTAATAATAAAATATTAACGCTTGTCAAAGGCTCTCCCAGAGTTTTGCTTGAACTTTCAAATGCCTGTGAAGCTGAAAAAGAAAAATTTTCAAATATCGTTGAAGATCTTGCAAAATCTGGTTATAGGTCAATTGCTGTTGGTGTAGCTGAAGGTTATAAGGAGAATAATCTAAAAATACTCGGAATTATTGCGCTTTGGGATCCTCCAAGAAAAGAAGCTAAAGTAGCTATTGAATCTTTGAGAAGCATGGGTGTTGATGTTAAGCTTGTCACAGGCGATCACGCCGAAATTGCTAGGGAGATAGCAAAACAAGTTGGTATTGGTACGAAAGTACTTACTAAGAGAGAGTTAGACAAACTTAGCGATAAAGAGCTTGCTATTGTAGCAAAAGATTATAATATCTTTGCTGAAGTTCTACCAACAGACAAGCTAAGAATTGCCAAAGCGTTACAGAAGAGAAGATATGTTGTTGCTGTTATGGGGGATGGTGTGAATGATGTACCAGCATTAAAACAGGCAAATGTTGGAATTACAGTAAATAACGCTACAGATGCTGCCAGACATTGTTTTAACTAAGCCAGGAATACACGTTGTTAGGGATGCTATTAAAGAAGGAAGGAAAATTTTTGAGAGAACAAAAAATTATGCTATTTACAGAATCTCAGAAAACATAAGACTTATAGGGTTAGTAGCGATAATGACTTTAGTGCTAGGTGGTTTTCCTTTAACACCAATTCAGCTTGTTTTGCTTGCTGTATTAAATGACATACCTATACTAATGATATCCATTGATAGAGTTAAAGAGCCGAGAAATCCTGCCTTTTTCAAAAGAAGGCCTTTATTTTTACTCTCAAGCATTCTAGGAGGCGTTGGCGTTGCAACAAGTCTCATTCTTTACTATCTAGCTGCCTATAAATTAAATTTACCTCTTCCTCAAATACAAACTTTATTTTTCCTGAAGTTAGTATTATCTGGTCACTTCCTACTTCTATGTGTTAGAAGCAAAGAGCAATGGTATAAACATATGCCACATCCTCTGCTTCTAACAGCTTTACTCGCTACAGAAATAATAGGAACATTACTAGCGGCATTTGGAATTTTCATGCCTGTAGTTCATTGGAGTCTCTTAGCATTCCTCTGGCTTTATTGCTCAGTTTGGATGCAAGTAGTTGATTTAACTAAGTTAATAGCAATTTACAAATTCGGAGCTAATGTATAAAAGCAATTATTGCAGATACTTAAGCTGACATAGCGACTACCGAATAATAGGGTAGCTGAGTAAAGAAGATCTCAACTTCTGGGAAATTTAAAGTAAAAATTTTAGTGGTTAATTTAATTATCCCTTAACAACACCTATAGGCCTTAACCTAACGACAATTCTGCTAATACCTGCAAGCTCACAAGCTCTAACAACATCATCAACATTCTTGTAAACCTCTGGCGCCTCTTCAGCTAAACATTTCCAGCTTGCAGACCTTACTAATATTCCTCTTGATTCAAGCTTGCTCTTAACTGTCTCGCCTCTAAACCTCTTTAAGGCTTTTGCTCTTGAAAGCACTCTACCAGAACCATGACACGTCGAGCCAAATGTTAGCTCCATTGCCTTTTGTGTTCCCACTAAAACATAGCTTGCAGTGCCCATACTACCTGGTATTAAAACGGGTTGGCCAATATTTTTATAATCCTTTGGTATATCTTTATGCTTCGCAGGAAATGCTCTAGTGGCACCTTTCCTATGAACAAATACTTTCTTTTTTTCACCATTTACTTTGTGTTCTTCAATTTTTGCAATATTGTGAGCAACATCATAAATTACCTCAAGCCCTAAATCTTCTTCATCCATCCTTAAAGCTTTGCAAAAGCTTTGCCTAACCCAATGAGTTATCATCTGCCTATTACACCATGCAAAATTTGCAGCACAGCACATCGCTGCAAAATAATTCTCCTGTTCTTTTGTTCCTGAAGGAGCAAATACCAATTCTTTATCAGGCAATTTGCGCAATATGTGCCTAAAGCTATGCTCAAGAATTCTTAAGTAATCAGTGCATACTTGATGTCCAAGTCCGCGAGAACCGGTATGCGTCATAATGCAAACTTGTCCTTCCTTTTCAATCCCAAAGGCTTTAGCAACTTCTGGCAAGTAAATCTTATCAACAACCTGAACCTCAAGGAAGTGATTACCTGCCCCTAAGCTCCCTAATTGCGGAGCTCCTCTTTGCAAAGCCTTAACACTAACTTTCTCAGGATCTGCATATTCTAAGCAACCTTTCTCCTCGGTATGCTCCAAATCCTTCTCATACCCATAGCCATGCTCTACTGCCCATCTAGCACCCATGTTAAGCACTTCATTTTTCACTTCCTGCATGCTAAGCTTTATTTTACCACCCCTTCCAACACCACTCGGCACATTTCTGAAAATCTCCTCAAGCAAATCTCTAAGCTTTTTACGCACATCCTGCTCCATTAGATTTGTTCTGAGTAATCTGACGCCACAATTATGCACCAGAAATCCGTTTGCAACGAAATTATGGTTATCTGCAACTGTTAAATCAAAGAGCTCACCGCTGTAGTCAACTTCTTCTTTCCTAATAACTTTCTCATAAACAAAACCTGTAAATCCTAGTTTCTCCACAATTTCTTTGTAATAATCATTAAATGTTAAGAAGTCTTTGTCTATTCTTGGTTCTTCTCTATTCTCATACAAAGTTCTTTCAACAAATCTCCTGTTAACAACGCCGTTGAGCTTTTTAACAATATCACTTACACATGCGTTCCCTTTTAACGCGTTTATTAAAGCAATAGCCTTTTTTCTTTCTAAGAGCCTCGCTTTCTTTATCATTAAGTAATGTGCAACTAACAAGCCTAGGATGTGGCGTTTATTGTTGTATTCAAACCCTATTTTCGTATAAAGATTTATCAGGCTTTCGAGTTTGTTTGAAATAACTAATCTTATACCAACAGTTTTTTCAGTACCAGGAATCTCATAAATGCCTGAAATTTCAACACCAAACTCCTCCAGAAGCTCTGCAATTTCTAAAAGAAATTCATAACCGTTAAACTTTAATTCTTTTCTCTTCCCCACAGTAATCATTGGTTGGATAAAATTATACTCATGCCCCTTTATAGGCATTAGCATGGTTGTTTCAGCTCCAAAGAAACCTGCAAGAAAATTTCTTTTAATCCAGAGTGGTGCTTTTTTTACCCATTCGGGAACTTTAAATTCACACTCACTTTTTCTCCCTATTGGTACGCCAAGTTTATGTATTAATAGCGAAAAGGTCTTTGAACAAACTTTTATCCAAGTTTCCTCATTTCTAACTAAAAATTCGGTGTAATAATTCTTACCTTTAATTTCTCTTTGTCTTCTGTAAATTCTTGAAGACTTAAAACCTAATTCCTTTATTTCTTCTCTAATCACATTTAGATCCTCTTCCTTTCCACACACATACGTTATTAATCTTTCCCTGCCTCCTTCATAAGTTCTAAAGATGCAACCATCTCCTAAAATGTACCCTACAAGTCTTGCTAGAATACCAATTTTAGGGTTAGAGTAAGTTAAGGGCAGTAAGTCAAGCCTTTTAAGAAGATTAATTATTTGCTTGTCACATTCCTTAAAATCTTCGTAGCTTAGTATAATACCATTCTTTTCTTCACGCTCAACGCCTTCGAAAGGATAAATTATCACCCTATCACCAACATTTAAATCGCTGGCTTTTTTAACATTATCTAAGCAAAATACTAGATGGTCTTCGGAAAGTATTAACTGCCTACCCAGATTTGTTACAATTTTATAGATCTTTCTTTTGCCCTTTTTACGCTTTAAAATTAAAAGAATGTCTTTATCTTCAGCTGTCTTGCCTCTTGTGACAACCTTTAAGTTACCTTTTAAATTATCTAATTCCTTAATCTTAATTCTATATCCATCTCTAAGCAATATCTCTGAATCTTCAGCAATGCAGTTTATATCGAAGCCAACCCCACCAGGGCTAATTCCTCCATTCTCGTAGTCTAAAGCTGCAACACCTCCAATACAGTTAGATATTACAAAATTGTTTGCAATGAAGTTATGGCTCTCATCGTTTATCGTAAGATCATAAACATGCTTAGGGCTATTAATTTCTTTTATTTCAGCAATTTCATCCCAAATTAAACCATCTTCTATTGCATGTTTTTTCAAAAACTCTGAGAAACTATTAATATATTGAGGTATCCTTAAATTTTCTGTTTTGTGCCCTTTCTTTAATTTTGAGTAAATGCTTTCCACAAAACGCTCATCTCTTTTTGGGATCTTCAACTTTTTCTTTATTTTATCTAAAGGAAAGCCCTTTCCATAAAGTTCTCTAACTTTTTCAGCAAGTCTTTTCCTTCTTTCAATCAAGCTTTCTCTGTATCTCAGAAATGCTAATGCATAGCAGGCTAAAGCTCTTTTTTCCTTATTATACTCATAATTAATTTTAGCCCAAAAATTAATAAGATTTTTAGAATTACTGCAGATGTTTAAGTAATATCTACAAGTTTCTTTGCCATCTTTTCTTTTATAAATTTTACTTCTCTTCAAAACCCTAGCTTCAACACCAAATTCCTTTAAAATTTCTGCAATATCTTCAAGAAACTCCTTGGCATTATTCTCGATTTTAACATCTTTTGCCATTTCTAAAGAAGGGGCTGCAAATAAAGCTTTTCTATTATTTCTTAAGCATGGTTTTGCAAGCTCAGCGCCAAAAAATGATGCTAAAAATAATCTTTTTTGCCACAATTCACATTTAAATATCCATTTTGGTACTCTAAATTTCTTGAACACTTTATTGCCTAAAGGTACACCTAAAGCGTAAAGTAGAATAACTAAGCTTGAAGCATTGACATAAAATACGTAATAGTCCTTACCATTCTTAATTCTTTTATATATAGGGGAGGGTGTGTATCTTAGTTTTTTTACATCTTCTCTTATAAGCTCCAAATCTTTAAAGCTTTTTGAACAAAAGCTTATAATACCATCTTTTTTCTTGCTTATAAAGTTCATTGTACCATCTCCAAAAACGAAACCAATAATTTTTAACAAATAGGGCAATTTTTCGCTACTGTAGGTTAAAGGCAATAGTTTTCTTTCCCTAAGTTTCTTTGTTATTATTTCCTTTCTTTTCTTACTAAGTTTAAGCTTATTTAAAGCTATTAAGATATCACTTTCATCAATAATAATCTCGTTTGAAGGATCCACATAGCAAACACCTTCAAAAGGATATATTGCAACTTTGCAACCTTCTTTTAAATTCTTTAATTCAACCATACCATCCTTCGCATAGAAAGGGTGATCCTCAGTTGCAACAATTTCATAACCCAGTTTTGTCTTAATTTTAAAGAGTTTAGTATATGTTTCTAGCTCATAGAATCTTAAGACCTCCGCAAACCTTATACCATTGTTGTTTTTATAAAAAACAACCCTTTTATTTAGAAACTTATCAAAATCTTTTATCTTCACGTAGTAACCATGTTCACTCATAACTTTAGTCTCGGGATGAACACAAAACCCATACCCATAATGCATGTCTGGAAGAGCAATGCTATGCTTATAAATGCCAGGCAAACAAGCAACGTTTGCTGCTTGCTCTATAGCCCCTTCCTCAACCTCCTGCAATAATTTTGGGGAAAGAACTAATAATGCAGGAACACGCATACATGGCTTTGCGTTACTTGGCAACTCATACAAGCAATTTCCGATTTCCCTTAATTTCGCTTTCAAGTTCATTATATTACTATTTTAAGACTAAAATTTATTATTTTAGCATAACTAGAAAAATGATAATTAGGTGAAGCAAGAAGTTCTGCATTGTTCTTAAGAAGGAGAACAAAAATTTTGAAGGTAGAAGGATGCGGAAACTGAGGCTATTTAATGCTAGATGATTTGTTTGGGGTTTATAATAAAGCGGGTTTTTCTGATAGTCTAGCGCGCTTTATTAAAAAAATACCTCTGTAATCCTTGTAGAAAATTTCAAAATCTTCAATCTTTATTCTTTTTTTAAACAGAGGCGCATCCAACACAAACGTCTCGAATTCTCCCCCCTCCCCAATCAAACTTAATCCAAATTTTCTTTTTAGTGAGGATAAATCTTCGTAAACCTCCCTTAAATTTTTTCCTAGAAAATCTCTCGTCAGTGGATATGCCGCAACCATAGTTATAATAGCATCAAAACTTCTAAGGATTTCCTTTAAAAGTTTTTCCTCATCTCTTAACCATAGCGGGTTCAATGATTGCAAATTCAGCTTCTCGCAAACTCTTCTAATTCTAGTTGCCTGATAACTGGATTTCACAGCGCCCGAAACTATCCCATCTATCTCGTAAGTATTCTTCGCCTCGGCAATAGCTTTTTCAAGATCTTCAAGCTCTTTTTCTTTCTCACCAGTAGTTTCCCTGAAAATTAAGGGTAATCTCATAGAATCTGCCTGCAGCTTCACAAATTCTACATTGGGATAATGAAACATGTAGCTATCATCTCTTTTTGGGGAAATAGTTATTAGACAAGCTATTTTGTGATTCTTACTTGCTTCATGCAGGGCTAGTGTTGAGTCCTTCCCACCAGAATATAAAACTCCGACTCTCATCTGAAATTAGTAAAACTCTTTTAAAAATTAATCTAAATAATTTTATGATTCATCACCCTGGAAAGGTTGTAGCTGTTATAAAACCAAGCGATGATGATGTTTCGTCAGCTGATAATATCACATTGGCTGTCGTGAAGATGTGGGATGAAAATGTTTTAACATTGGTTGTGGACGAAAGAATCGCAGAGAATATCAGAGAAGGAGATTTCGTTCTTGTGGATTACAGACCTAAAGTTTTGGGTCAAAATACTGTGGTTCCCAGGCAGAGAATTGTGAAAATAGTTAGGGGGGAGAGAGCTAGAAAAATTTGGGAGATATACAGAGAATATTTCAAACAACAGAAGACGAAGGCAACGCAACACATGCGACCTTATATAGGATAGTTTTTTACGTGGAAGCCCCTGGTGAGTGGGGAGTCACTCCCTCTTCAAGTTTCTTTCTTAAAGTTCTGAGAAACACAATTAGTGAAGGTAATCTCCTATAAGCCTCCTTAAGAGCTTCTTTACCCAAATTTCTGGTGAAGAGAACTATTCTTAAGTTATTTCTGTATTTAATTAGAAATTTTATATCTAAATAGAGCTCGGATGGTAGCCTTTCTATCTTAAAAATGGTATCAATAGCACTCGTAAAATTATTTGTCTCCGATCCAGAAATCCAGTTTTTCTCCTTTACAATATCTCTGCAAATCATTAGACATTCGTTAATTACATTAAAAAGCATATAGGACACTATGTAGACCTCCTCATCGCTGATTTTATTTATGTCTTTTCTTTTCTCTATGATTTTGCTTATGTCATTTATGTGAGACTCGACAGCCTTTATTTGCTCTAGATATCTAAGTAACATCTTCGAAATTTTTACCTTTCAATAGTGCTAAATTAATAATATATTTTAATATTTTTATAATGATAAAATTTTGGGTAAGATGTTGCTACCGGCACTGAAGATTTCTGGCGAATCTTTGAAAAATCTTAAAAAAATAAAAGCGTTAGAGTGGTTGCTTACAAACGAAAACGGTTGCTATGCATCATCGACAATAGCTTTTCTAAATACATCGAAGTACCACGCATTGCTTGTTGTTCCAAAAAAATCGCCTATCGATAGAAGAGTGGTTCTCTCGAAGATTGACGAAATCGTATATGTTGATGATGTAAAATACGAGCTTGGAACCAATGAGTATCAGGGCAAGGTAGTTGTACCGCAAGGTTATAAACTTCTGGAAAGCTTTGAGTTAAGCCCGTTACCTTGCGCTACGTATAGGGTTGGGGATGTTGTTATAAAAAAGTTTTTGGTGATGCCGGACAACATTAACGCAACGGTTTTGCGTTACGAGATTGAGAATCTCGAAAGGAGGAACATAAAGATTGAGTTGCTACCGTTAGTCAATTATAGGTCCGTATATTCCCTAACATCAAAAACATTTAACATTTCCGTTATGCATGGGGATGTCATTGAGATTTTATACCCAGATGGAAGTTGTTTAAGTTTTTATTCTAATAAAGCAGAATTTAACGAAAATGAGTTGCCTCAGGAAAAGAGATGGTATTACAATTTTTATTATAGCAAGGATGCTGAATATAAGGAGACCTGCCTTGAGCATTGCTACAATCCAGGCAAATTTGTTCTAGAATCTGATAAAAAGAGAGTTATTCTCTATTTAGTAGCCGCATATCCTTGGCATAAAAAACTTGGGAAACCCAAAAGATTCTTTGGTTATGAACTTAAAAGACTTAAAAGGATGCTTAAAGTTTTCTTTAACAGAAATGATTTGCCTAGCGAAAATTGGGTGAAGTGGCTTATTATAAGCCTTGATAGACATCTTGTTAAGAGATATGATGGTTTTTACTCCTTAATAGCGGGATATCCGTGGTTTTATGAATGGGCACGAGATGCCTTGATTTGCGTACCTGCGTTGCTAAAGTGTGGTAGGCGGGATGAAGTAAAAAGTATAATAAGGCTATATCTTTCCAAAAGAAAGGGGTTTGTGCCTAATAAGTTGGAGAGTTACGAGGGGGATGCTATTGCCTATAACTCTGTAGATAGCAGTCTGTTACTAATAGACGCGGTTTACGAGTACTACAAGTATACGTTAGATTTAGATTTCGTTAGGGATATATGGAGGGATTTGAAGGAGATTGTGGAAAGTTATATAATTGGTGTAGATGGCGTTAAGATGGATGAGGATTACTTAATAAATCACCCCTCAGGTTACACGTGGATGGATACGAAATATACACCGCGAGTAAAAGCTATCGAGATACAAGCCCTATGGTACAACGCCCTGCAAATAATGGACTTTTTCTCAAAAAAATTTAACGACATTAGTATTTACGGATTTTTGGCTAAGAAGGTGAGGAAACATCTAAAGAAATATTGGAACGGGACGTACCTGAGAGATTGTGAGAATTCCGAAGAGCTTAGGCCAAATCAGATATTCGCATTAAGTCTTAACTATCCAGTTGTAGAGGGGGATGAAGCTAAGTCGATACTGAAAGTTATCGAGCGGGAACTGTTAACAGATTATGGCTTAAGGTCTCTTGCAAGGAGTGGTAAGAACTACAAAGGAAGCTATATAGGAAACTACGAGAGAGATGCTGCCTATCACAACGGTTGTGTTTGGCCTTGGCTGCTATGTGAATATATAAAGGCGAAGTTGAGATTTGATAAAAATGCCGACAGGCAGGAGCTGCTAAGAAAGTTAAAGAATTTCGTTGAAAGGGAGGTTAAAAGATACGGCTTGGGAAGTATTTCTGAGATATTTGATGGGGATGCAGAAGTGCCGAGAGGTTGTATAAGTCAGGCTTGGAGTATTGCTAAGATTCTTGAGGCTGCATGCTTATTAGCTGAAGGTTAGGCTTTTGCTTAGAAAGCATTAAAAGAGCTAGGCAAAATTAAAGTATTATGCCAAAATATAGGGCAAGGATTGTTATAAAACTTAAAAAAGATTACGCGGATCCTGAAGGAAAGATTGCAGCCAACTCCTTAAGGGAGTTGGGATTTAATATTGAGAGTGTAAGAGCTGGAAAGGTATATTTTGTTGAATTTATTGCTGAAGATGAAAACCATGCAAGGAAGGTCGCTGAGGAGATGTGCAAGAAATTGCTCGCGAATCCTGTAAAGGACGATTACGAGATTGAATTCTACAAATAACAATTATAAGTATGAGAAAACTCCGACAGAACTATGTGGCTAAGGGGGAGTTACGATGCGAAATTTTAAAATGGCATGTGCATTATTCTATTAGAAATGTTTAGGAAGAAGAATGTTCCTTCCGAGTTAACTGAAATAGACATTCTTAATGCTAGCGACGGGGATTTGCAGAAAATCAGCCAAAAACTTTGCTTAAGTTTAAATCTAGAGGAGATGCACAAAATTAGGGAATATTTTGCCAAAAAGCAAAGAAACCCCACAGACGTTGAGTTGCAAACAATTGCCCAAATTTGGAGCGAGCACTGCTTCCATAAAACATTCAAAGGAGAGGTTGAAGTGGATGGTAGGATTGTTAGGAGTCTCTTCAAAACATACATATTTAAAGTTACTGAAGAGCTTAAGCCAAGCTGGTGTATTTGCGTTTTTAAAGACAATGCTGGCATCATAGAATTTGATGAAAACCATGCCATTGCTATTAAGGTTGAAACACACAATCATCCGAGCATGGTTGATCCTTTTGGCGGCGCTGCAACAGGTGTTGGTGGAGTGATAAGGGATATACTCGGTGTTTGGGCGGACCCTATAGCTTGCACGGATGTCCTTTGCTTCGGTCCTCTGGATTATGATGAAGAACTGCCTAAAGGTATAAAACATCCAAAATACTTGCTTAAAGGAGTAGTAGCTGGTATTGCGCACTATGGCAATAATATGGGTATTCCTACAGTTAACGGAGCGATATATTTTGATGAGGGTTATCTTGGAAACATAGCAGTTTATTGTGGATGCGTAGGCATTATTCCCAAGCATGCTTATAAGCAAGATGGTAAGGCAGGGGATTTGCTCGTAGTTATTGGTAATAAGACTGGCAGAGATGGTCTGCATGGCGTAACGTTTGCAAGCGCTGAATTAAGCGATGAGACACTTGAGTTAAGACAAGCGGTTCAAATCCCTGATCCCATTGAGGAGGAAAAACTTAAAAGAGCTATAATAAGGGTAAGAGATGAGAAGTTAGCAAACGCAATAACAGATTTGGGTGGTGGCGGTATTTCCTGTGCAACATGTGAGCTTGCTCATAGATTTAATTTAGGCGCGAAAGTAGAGCTTAGTAAGGTTCATTTGAGACAAAAACTCAAACCATGGGAAATATGGCTTTCTGAATCGCAGGAAAGGATGTTTTTGGTTGTTCCTAAGAAAAATATTAAAAGGGTTCTTGAAATTCTCGAAGAGGAGGAGGTTGAGGTAAGTGTAATTGGGGAGTTTATAAATGATAAAAAAATTGAAGTTTACTATAAAGGGTATAAAGTTGCTGAGCTGGATCTAGACTTTCTATTCAATCCTCCTCTGCCAAGAAGAAAAGCCAGGAAGGTTGAAGTTAAGCTGGAGGAACCGAATTTTAAGGAACCTAGTAATTACAAGGAAATTATTTTAAAATTGCTTAGCATGCCCAACATTGCGAGCAAGGAGGTTGCAATAAGAAGTTACGATCATGAAGTTAAGGGTAACACCTGCATAAAGCCTTTATACGAAGCTCCGAATGATGCTACGGTAATAAAACCGGTTGACAGCTCGTGGCAAGGTATTGCAATATCCTCCGGCATAAAGGCGAGATATGCTAAAATTAGTTCTTATTGGATGGCAGCAAGTGCTATTGATGAGGCTATACGTAATAATATTGCGGTAGGTGGGCAAAGAATAGCATTGCTTGATAACTTCACCTGGGGCAATCCTGAAAAGTCTGATAGGCTATATATGCTTGTTGAAGCTTGCAAGGCTTGCTACGATTTTGCCAAGGCGTTTGGCACTCCATTTATTTCTGGCAAGGATAGCCTGTATAATGAGTCCCCCCTCGGCCCAGTGCTGCCAACATTATTAATAACTGCCATAGGTATCGTGAGAGATGTGCGTAAATGCATTACTGCATGGTTTAAGAAGCAAGGAAATCCCATCTATATCGTAGGTAAAACAAGAAGGGAGCTAGGTGCTTCAGAATATTATAACATGCTTGGCTTTATTGGTAAATCTGTACCGAAAGTTTACGCTGATGAGGCTAAGAAAAACTTCGCTTTAGTTCAGAAGGCTATTGAGCAAGAATTGTTAAAAGCGTGTCATGATGTTTCCGAGGGTGGTTTAGCAATAGCAATTGCTGAGATGTGCCTAGCTGGAAGTGGGGCTCTCATAGATATTAACAAAGTTCCTTACGAAGGAGAGAGGCGAAATGATTTCGCATTATTCTCAGAATCAAATAGCAGATTTGTTGTTGAGGTTAAAGGGAATAGAGAGGAGGATTTCCTAGAGTTAGCGAGGAATGTTGGAGCTTGTGTAGCTAAGATTGGAGAAGTTCAAGGAAGTAAATGCTTGGAGATTAAATTCAAAGGAGGGAGAGTGGCTATAGATGTTGGAGAAATGAGAAAAGCTTGGAGATTGTTGGAGCATGATTAATGAGATTGAAGTATATGGTTGAAAATTTAAGTTATATGTTTGATCGGAGAAAAGAAGTTTAATTAAATTACCAATGAATTTATTGTAAAAAAGAGTAAAAAGACAGGAGAGGAGATTAAAAATGCAAAAGAAAACACATCTTGCTTTTGGCTTATTCCTCTCTTCCATATTTTATGTATTAGGTTTACCATTTGAATACTCATTTCTAATAGGTTTTACGGCATTCCTTCCAGATGTAGATTGGCTAATGGATAAAGTCTGGTTTAAGAAAGGTTCTTTAGCAAAAAGAATTTGGTATAAATTATTCAAATCACGTTCTATGCACAGAACTTTCTTACATAATGTCTGGGCTATGATCTTCTTTGTCCTAGTTTTTGGGTACTTTTCAAATTGGAGCCTCTTAGTATTATTCGCTACATTTGTCGGATATGGTTCCCATCTCCTTCTTGACTCCCTCACCGTCTCAGGAATATATTGGTTTTGGCCTTACGGTGATGAAAAAATCTTCGGAAAAAGAAAGTTTTACAAAAATGGAAGATTTGTAACAGGTAGTACTTCTGAAAAGGTAATTTCCTCAGTGTTAATTGTCGTAGGTGGTGGATTAATGGGTTTTGGTCTTTATAAACAAAATCCCATACAAACTACCGATATTTATCAGACTGTAATTTACGTGATCCTTGTAATCTCTATAGGTATAGCTTTAATGAATAAATTCGTCAAAGAACTTTCGAAAGCAACTTCGAGGATGTTTAGAAAATAATTTAATTCGATTTGGAGGGATGAGATATTTAGTTTCAAAGTTTTTAATAATTATTACCATAACCTCTATTGCTTCAGTTCTTCTAAGCTTGTACAGAAATACTCCAACAACAAATATTGAGCAAGTAGTAGTTCGAAATAGAATTAAATTAGCAAAAATTTATATATTCGTAACTCAATAAAGCAGAGTATGTTGTCTGAAATCCCAAAGGGTTATGGGAAGGTTAGAGAGGAGAGTACTGTAAAATCAGATGCGGAGTTGCTAAGAATAGGCTTAATTGCGGAGTTAGATGCTGTGAATTTATATGAACAGTTAGCTCATTTAGCTAGAGATGAAAAGGTTAAGAAGTTGTTTTTGGAGATAGCTAGAGAGGAGAAAACGCATGTTGGGGAGTTTCTAACTATGCTAAAAGAAAAAGATGAAGAATTGGTTAAGGAATTGGAAGCTGGAGAAAAAGAAGTAGAAGAGCTATCTAAGTAATTTTTTGAAGTATAAAGAGATGCGCAATAAGATAAGGAAATTAAAGAAGAAATTCTAAAAATTAAAACGTCTATTATTGAATATTGAAACTAGAAGCAACAGAAACGATCAGATATGTGGGATGTCTTATGCCCGCCAGGAACTAGACAACTTGTCCAAAAGCACCTTAAAAGAATGTCAAAAATTTAAACATTCATAACATTTAAAAACTAATGATGGAGACTGTATTGCCTAAATTGATATTCCAAATACCATTTTCAGTCACTGAATCTACTAAAACGGATAAATTAATTGTAAGAAATCTGCTTAAGGAGATATACGATGAAGATGATATTGAATTTCTTACATTAGCCTTTGAAAGGATGGTAAGGAAATCAATTGAGCCTTTGCTTTTATGTGATCTTAAAGATTTACCACGTTGCTATATAGAATGCTTTCGAACAGCTTTGCCTTGCTTATTACTTTTTACGCCTAAGGGAGATTATGGGAAGATTCTCAAGGTTACGATTGATTTATATGATGTATTAAAAGCAGAGGTTCCAGATGATTTATTTGATGCGTTTGAAATTCTATGTGAAACTGAAATTTGGTATTTAACGAAGATATCAGAAATGGGTTTAGAAAGGTTTGTCAATGTTATTGCAGAGCGAGCTACTGAAGAGTTTAATTGGCTAGTCAACTACTATTTATCAACAGCTTTCCTATTCTCTGCTTGCTATCTTGCTAAAAAGGATTTAGTAAATTACAAATCAGAGACCTTAAGCTTATTAATTTCATGGCTAAAGTCTTGCTCAAACGAGCTTGATTCATATCTAAGTACAGTAGATCTATTAGTTACAGATGAGCACTATGAGGTGATAAAGAATTACATGCAAGATTAACGAAAAGCCTAGCTTTAAAGGAGGTTTTAAGAAGTTATCAGATGAGATTAAAGCTAAAGTTGAAGAAGCGTTAACAAAAATTTCAGAGAACCCCTACGTAGGTAAAAAGTTGAAAGGAAAATTAAGAAACTTAAGAGAATACAAGATTAGAAATAGAGAAAAATGGAGAATCATTTATTATCCTAAAGATTGCGAGATAGATATGCTTATTGTTAATAAGCGATCAAAAGTTTTCAAAGTGTTAAGTATATTAACAGCTAATATTTAACAAAACAAGTTAATGTTAAATTTTTGTGTTAACATAGTTAACATATGGATGTTAACAAGTTATTAAATCTTATAAAAGAAGGAGAAAATGAGAAAGTGGAGTTCAA
>CAZWFW010000026.1:0-16228 GCA_964633445.1 Candidatus Undinarchaeota archaeon
TATTTTATGCAAGGAGGTGATAGGTTGACAGGCTCCTGATTGCAAACCAAAAGACTTGAATAACGATGGGATGGAAGACACAAGAGATGGTACCTGCTATGTAGGATGCTATAACTATACAGCTAAACGTGGAGAAAATGTAACAGTTTTTCTGAAGTCCGACGGAATATGCGACCTTGATTGTAATGAAACTAACGGTATATGCGATCCTGACTGTAACATGGATAAAGATTGTGAAAAAATATGTGCAAAAGAAGGAGAAAGCTGTGAGGATGTTCCATGCTGCGAAGGATTAGTTTGCTGTCCAGGTGAAAAAATTTGTAGACCAGCAGCATTGAAAAGACCTTGTTGTGGAAACGGGTACTGTGAAGTAAGTTATTACATGCTCGAAAGATATCCAAGAAGTGAGAAGCTATTTAGAGGATCCCACCCAATATCGCAACGTAAAGGTAGTTCAAAGGAAGTCTCATTATTATATTATAAACGACAGCTTCTGTTTATAAATCTTTACTATTTTTGTAATTTTATCTATCAACCTCGTTTTTAACACAAAGCTTCAAATAGAGTAGAGGTTGAAGGAGATTGCACAGTAGGGTAGATAAGTGACCTCTCCCCTTGATCACGCAGGGGGTTTACAACGTGGAAGCTTGCGAGGTTGGGCGTTCATCCAGATTTACGCTCTGAGCTCATACACCCTCCAGGCTCAAGGCTCCGCACACCACTCCTCTCGTTAAGAAGTTGGCTACAGGAGAAATCTTGCAAGCAACGAAAAAATAAATGAAACAGATGTTGAGGCACTATGGTAGCTTCCTTAGAAAATAGCTGATATTATGGCTCGCAGAGGCGATACTGTATGGCAGAGTTCGTTTGAGAATAATTAAAGGATAGAGATGACAATGCAGAAAGAAACCTCACTTTATAGAAAATTAAATAGAAATTTCTATCCATAATTTTCGAGCTTATTTCAATATCCCACTTTAACTCTAACAACAATCGCAGTTAGATATTTAAATAATATTATGCTAAGAATTAATTTTATTCAAAATTTAGTTTAAAAAGAAAAATGAAAAAGATAGCCTTGCTTAAGGAGGAAATAGTAATCCCTGATGGAGTTAATGTAGAAATTAAGGGAAATAAAGTTATCGTAAAGGGTCCTAAAGGTACTCTAGAGAGGGAATTTCAATTTGGTAAGATAAATGTTACTAGGGAAAATAAAAAGCTTAAATTTCAAGCTTTGTTTCCTAATAGAAGAGATAAAGCAATGTTTGGAACAATAGTCGGACATATAAGTAATATGATTAAAGGTGTCACAGAAGGCTTTACCTACAAGCTAAAAATTGTTTATTCGCACTTTCCGATCAACGTTAGAGTTAACGGAAATAACGTTATTATCGATAATTTTATTGGCGAAAAGAAACCGAGAATAGCTAAGATTTCGCCTGGCGTCTCTGTTAAGGTTAATAAGGATGAGATAATTGTTGAAGGTATTGATAAAGAGGCTTGCGGACAAACAGCAGCTAACATTGAGAGGGCAACTTGTATTAAGAGAAGAGATCCAAGGGTATTTCAAGATGGTATTTATATAATTGAAAAGGCAGGTAAGAAGCTATGATTGAAAAACTACTTGAATTAAGGAAGAGGTTAAAGAGAAAGAAACCAAATTTTCTTAGACAGGACTGGCATAAATATAAGAGATTTAAAAACGATCCGAAGTGGCGCAGGCCAAGAGGTTTGCACAGTAAGATGAGGAGGAAATTTAAAGGTAAACCAAAAATGCCAGATCCTGGCTATAGCTCACCAAAGGCTGTAAGAGGTTTGCATCCTTCAGGATATGAGGAGATTTTAGTTTACAATGTTAAGGACGTTGAAAAGGCTAACAAGGAGAGGCAAGCAATAAGAATAGCTTCAACAGTAGGTGCTAAGAAAAGAATGGAAATTATTAAGAAGGCTAAGGAAATGGGTATAAAGATATTGAACAAATGAGCCTAAGATTGCAAAGAAGAGTTGCAGCGGAGATATTGAAAGTTGGTAAAGATAGAGTATGGATTGATCCTAAAAAGATTGGAGAGGTTGAAGACGCAATAACAAGAGATGATATAAGAACATTAATTAAGCAAGGTATTATAAACGCTAAGCAAGCTAAGGGAACGAGTAGAGTAAGAGCAAGAAAAAGGCATTTACAAAGGAAAAAAGGTAGAAGAAGGGGGCATGGGAAAAGAAAAGGTAGAAAGTACTCCAGAATAACAAGGAAGGAAAGATGGATGATGACTATTAGAGCCATAAGAAAAAAACTTAAGGAATTGAGAGATAAAGAAGCTATCGATAGAAAAACTTACAGAAAACTTTACATTATGGCTAGGTCTGGGAGAATAAAAAGTAAATGTCATTTAATGCAAATAATAAAGGAGATGAGAGCTTAGGATGGCCAGAAACGCCGTTTATGTTGTCAAATTTAGGAGAAGAAGGGAAGGAAAAACTAATTACAGAAAGAGGTTAAAGTTATTGCTATCTAAAAAACCAAGGTTTGTTGTAAGGAAAAGTAATTGCTACATTGTTACCCACATTGTTGAGTTTGATCGTAAGGGTGATAGGACAATTGCTTATGCTCACTCAGGTGAGTTAAGAAAGTTTGGATGGCCTTACTCTTGCAAAAACACACCAGCAGCTTACTTAACCGGTTTGCTTTGCGGATTAAGGGCTTTGAAGAAAGGTATAAAGGGGGCGATACTAGATATAGGATTGCATACCCCAAGCAGAGGTGCAAAAGTTTTTGCAGCCATGAAGGGGGCTGTAGATGCTGGTTTGCAGATACCCCACTCTGAGGAAATACTGCCTAGCGAAGAAAGAATTAAAGGATTGCATATTGCAGAGTATGCCAAAAGTTTAAAAAATGATAGCTTAATATTTTCTCAATATTATAAATTAGGTGCTGATCCTAAGAAAATAGCAAGTGTTTTTGAGGAATGTAAGGAAAGGATAATAGCGAAAAATGCAGGAGCAAAATCTTGAGGAGTGGAAACCAAAAACAAAGCTGGGTATGCTAGCAAAGGAAGGCGAAATAACAATAGATGATATTCTTGAAAAAAATTTACCGATTAGGGAACCAGAGATAGTAGATTTGCTTGTTCCAGATCTTGAAGAAAAAATAATTACGGTTGGTTCAGCAAAAAGACCTTTCAAGATTGTTCAGAGAATGCATGATTCTGGCAGAAGAATGAGATATTTGGTTATGGTTGCTGTTGGTAATAGAAATGGTATTGTTGGTATTGGTAAGGGTAAAGCTAAAGAATTTGGACCTGCTATAGATAAAGCCTTGAAAGAGGCAAAGATGAACATTATTAAGGTTGCTAGAGGTTGCGGCAGTTGGGAATGCGCTTGTGGTGAGGAACACAGCATTCCCTATGCCACCTATGGGAGAGAATCAAGCGTAAGGATAAAACTGTTTCCAGCACCAAAAGGCACAGGTTTGGTTGCTGGGGATGTTGTTAAAGACATACTTTCGCTTGCAGGAATTAAGGATGTTTGGTCAAAAACGTTTGGGCATACAAAAACAACGATAAATTTGGCTAAGGCAACGTTCGAAGCTCTGAGAAATCTAAGTAAAGTAAAGGTTGGTAAGTATGAAGTTATTAGCAGTAGTTAGGGTGAGAGGTGTAGTAACGGCAAGTCAAAAAGTTATTGACACGCTTAAAATGCTGAGGTTGCATAGAACCAATTATGCAACTTTAGTTAAGGATACTCCAAGCTACTTAGGCATGCTTAGAAAGGCCAAAGATTACATAACTTGGGGGGAAATCGATAAAGAGACTCTTAAGGAGCTTATTGTTAAGAAGCTAAGAATCACAGGTGATAAAAAAATTAATGAGGAACTTCTGAAGAAGTATGGATTTAAAAACCTAGACGAGTTCATAGAAAAACTCCATAAATGTAAGGTTGATCTAAGAGATTTCAAAGAGATTAAACCATTCTTTAGATTAAGGCCCCCAAGCAAAGGTTATAAAAGTATAAAGCATCCATGGCCGAGAGGTGCTTTAGGCTATAGGGGTAATGCAATAAATGATTTAATAAGGAGGATGCTCTAATGGTTGTTAGGCGTAAGAAAAAGTCAAGGAAATATAGAGGGAAAAGAACTTATGGACATGGAAGGCATAAACAAGCAAGAGGTGCTGGGCATAGAGGTGGTAGAGGAAAAGCAGGAGGATGTAAGCATAAGTGGTCATATATAACAGCGTATAAGCCAGATCATTTTGGTAAATATGGTTTCTCTCCTCCAAAAGAGGTTAGAAGAGAGATTAAAGCTATAAACATTAAAGAAATAGCGGAAAGGTTGGAGAGATGGCTTAACGAAGGGATTGCTGAAAAGAAGGATGATGTAATAGAAGTTTATCTAGAGAAAGCAGGTTACAACAAAGTTTTGGGCACCGGAAAGCTAAAAAAGCCACTAATAGTTCATGCAAAATACTTTTCCAAACTAGCAATTAGAAAAATTGAGGAAGCTGGAGGGAAGGTAGTTAAGGTAAGTTGAATTTGGAAAAGTTATTTTACTATATTCCCAAGGTAGAGGTTCCGAGGAAAGTAGTAAGCTTTAGGGAGAAGCTATTTTGGACTCTTATAGTCCTTATAGTGTATTACATACTTTGCCAAGTCACAATTTACGGTTTAGATCCGACAGCAAGCGATTACTACAAAGAAATGCGCGCAATTCTTGCCGGTAACTTTGCGAGTATTATAACACTTGGTATAGGACCAATAGTTATGGCAAGCATAATTCTGCAGCTATTAACAGGTGCTAAAATTATAAAGTTTGATTTATCTACAATCGAGGGCAGAACATACTACCAAAATGTTGAGAGGTTACTTGCCATTATTTTTACTCTTATAGAGGCAAGCATGCTTGTTATAAGCGGTCAGCTTCCACCTAGAAAGGAATTCATAGAGGCACTTGGGTTTGGAAAGGCAGCAAGCATCTTAGTTTTTCAGGTATTTCTTGGCGGTTTGCTTATAATATTACTTGATGATGTTGTTAGTAAATGGGGGTTTGGTTCAGGGTTAAGCCTATTTATAGCTGCTGGAGTCAGCCAGGAGATTATGGTAGGGGCATTTAATCCTTTACCAACAGAAGGGGGAGAACCAGCTGGTGCAATACCAGCATTTTTAGTATCCTTAAGCAAAGGGATGCCAGAATTCGTAAGACCTGGCTTAGCGCCAGATTTGCTTACCGTCTTCGCAACTATAATTATTTTTATTATATGTCTCTACGCTCAAGTAATGCGTGTTGAAATACCTTTAGTTTATGGAAGAATTGGGAAATTCGGAAGAAGATTTCCAGTACCCTTAGTTTATGCAAGCAATTTACCTGTAATATTTGCAATGGCCTTATTAATGAACTTCAGAATCTGGGCAACCCTACTATCCACCAAAGGTTTGAACGAAATAACTATCTTCGGCCATAGCATTACACTTTGGGTTATTGATGCTGGAGGTCACGTTACTGGAGGTTTGTTATATTATCTTATGCCAAATACGCTGTTTACAGAGCATCTAGTGCAGGGTATACTGACCAAGCACGAAATCCTTAATGCAATAATTTTCACAATCTTTATGGTTATAACTAGCATCATCTTCTCGGTACTCTGGGTTGAGGTATCTGGCATGGATGCCGAAAGTCTTGCGAAAAGATTGCATGAGGCTGGTATGCAAATCCCCGGTTTTAGAAGAGATGAAAGGGTTACATTGAGAATTCTCAAAAGATACATTCCAGCGGTTACTATTCTTGGCGGAGCATTTGTAGGTCTATTAGCCGCATTTGCAACATTAACTGGAGCTTTTGGGGGAGGAACTGGTGTTTTGCTTTTAGTTGGTATAATCTATAATCTTTATCAGGAGATAGCATCACATCAATTAATGGAGATGCATCCAATAATAAGAAAAATCGTGGGTGAACGAAAAATTGCCTTCTAAACTTATTGTTGTGACGGGTGTGCCAGGATCGGGAACAACAACAGTCGTAAAGAAGGCTTTGGAGAAGGCTAAAGGATACAGATTTATCAATTATGGAGATATCATGTTTGATATCGCCAAAAGGAAAGGCTTGATTAGTCATCGCGACGAGATAAGAAAGCTTGATCAAAACACGCAAAGAATGATACAAAAGAAGGCTGCTGAAGAGATAGCAAAAATAATGGAGAATGAAAACGTTATCTTGGATACGCACTGTACTGTGGCAACACCAAAAGGCTACTTGCCTGGATTGCCAGAGTATATATTAAGGATTCTCAAACCCAATATATTTGTTATAATCGAGGCAAACCCCGATGAAATTCTAGGAAGGAGGCTCAAAGATACTTCAAGAAAAAGAGATATTACCTCTGAGAAGGAAATTCAGGAGCATCAACAGATTAATAGGAGCATTGCAACAAGCTATTGCATGCTCACTGGAGCAACATTAAAAATCCTTAAAAATCATAATGACAGGCTTGATGAATGTGTCAATAATTTCCTAAAACTTCTTGAGGACTGATGGAGCCCTTTCTAGGAATCACAATTTTGTCCTTCGTAGCAGTTTTTATAAACATTTTCATGACGAATCTCCTAATAGACAAGAAAAAAGCTAGGAAGCTTTACGAAAAGCTAAGAGAGCATCAGTCGAAAATTTTGGAAGCTTACAGAAAAAGAGATATGAAGAAGATTAAGGAATTGCAGAAAAATCTGCAGGAAATCAATGAGGTAAGGTTGGAATTCATGAAAACCGTTCAAATTCCGATGTTTGTATCAATTACACCAGTAATTTTTATCCTAGCTATTATAGGCAAATTATATTCGGGAAACAAAGCTGTTGTTGAATTACCTTTCTCGCTTGGAATAATAGAGTGGCTCCATAGACATATGACATGCGGTTTCTTTAAGGTGTCGCAAAACTGCGTAGCGCTTTCTGGAGCCGAATTGGGATGGATAGGGTGGTATTTCATTTGCTCTCTATTTTTTACCACTCTTCTTAGAGCAATACTTGGAAAGCCTTATTAAAGTATTGTGTATTTAACTTTAGTTAAAAAATGAGAATTGCAGAGTTTCAGAAGCTTATAAAAGATATTTATTTTGAGAAGGATAAGGCAAGAGGTGTCATGCCAACCTTTTTGTGGATCATTGAGGAAGTGGGAGAGCTAGCGGAGTGTATTTTGAAGAGGGGGGATAATGAGAATATTAAAGAAGAAATTGCCGATGTAATTGCGTGGATCTTTTCCCTAGCTAACTTGCTAGGGATAGATGTCGAGGAAGCCATAAAAAGTAAATATTTAGATGTATGTCCTAAGTGTAAAAGTAGACCATGCGTTTGTAAAGAGGTTAAGTCAACAATAAAATTATGAGACATATATGCCCAATCTGTGGAAATTGTCTCTCAGTAGAATATAAGATAGAGAAGCTTAACGGCATTTCTTTTGCAAGTATCTCTGTAGACTGCGGATGCGGATTTAAAGTAAAGGATGTTGTTATATTCGGAAATAAATTGCCAAGTAAGTATACACTTAAAATTACTAGTGGGGAGGATCTAAAGACAAAAATTATAAAATCTAGTAATTGCAGCATTGAGATACCTGAGATAGGAATTAAAGTTGAACCAGATAAATTGGAGGGTAGAATAACCGATACGGAGGGTGTCTTGAAGGAGGTTTTAGAAGTTTTAAGCTTGTATAAGTCATTTTTAGAAGATGGCAAGGAGAAAAAGCATCTGAATGATATGATAAAATGCGTTTACGAAGCAATGGAGGGAAAGAGGAAGCTAACATTAATACTTGAGGATCCTTCGGGAAATACGAAGATATTTTCTGAAAACGCTGAAAGAGAGATTCTGATGGACAAATCTTATGGTTAAGGTTATAAGCAGAGGAGCTGAAGCGGAGATAGTTCTGAGTAATGGTGTTGTGATAAAGAGAAGATTGAGGAAGAGGTATAGAATCGAGGAGCTGGACAAGAAGATTATAAAAATAAGAACGAGGAGAGAAGCAAGGATTATGAAAAAAGTTTCAAAGCTAATACCAGCTCCAAGAATCTTGGAAGTTGATGAGAAGGAGGGAATTATAAAGATGGAGTTTATCAATGGTAAGCCATTGAGAGATTTGATAGAAGGGAATAAGAACGTGAATGGTATTCTGAGGAAAATTGGTGAAAGTATAGCAAAACTACATGCAAATAACATAATTCATGGCGATCTAACAACTTCAAATATAGTTATAATGAGTGATGTTCCTTATTTCATAGATTTTAGTTTTTCGGAAATAACAAATTCTTTGGAGAAGAAAGGCGTAGATTTACATTTATTTAAAACATCATTAAAAGCGCACGCAAAGGGTAGTCTCTTCAATTATTTTCTTCAAGAGTATAAAAAAAGTTATAAGTTAGCAGATGCTGTCATTGAGAAAATGCACGAAATTGAGAAAAGAGGTAGATATATAGAGAGATGAACTATCTTCCATAAAATGTCACTAAGAGTACCGTTTTCAATCGGGTGAATTAGGGGAAAGGTGGGTGGGAAAGATTTAAATACTTTAGATGCACATTATTTTCAAGCACAGGTGCCCCCTGTGCAAGGAAAATGCGCCACCCATCAAAAGACTTCCCATTTTGAGAAAGGTTAAACAGCTCGACCCAGCCGTAGTGGCGTGTTTATCTGGGGGAAGCCACCCGTTTTAAAGGGTGGTAGTTCACGCTAAGGGATGAACAACAATTGATGTTTAGTGGAAGTTGTTACTACCTTGTGGGCTTTGGTTTTGATTTTTAAATACTTAAATAACTATTTAAATACTAATTTAAATTATGGTAAACATGTTAAAACTTGATTATATCTACAATTTGAGAAGTGGATTATGCGAAAATATTGCAAAAAGCGAAAAGGATATTCTAGAATCTCTTGAATTATTAAGAAAAGCTTGGTATCACGAAGTTGCTGGAGATTTAAGTTGCAGGCAAGCATTTTACGACTGGGCTAGAAACATATATGAGGTTTGTATGCTTAATGCTATCAAAGCTGTTAATAGACTTTACTCTTGTAATGTTGGAGGTAGCTACCCGAAAGTTATTAGGAATTTGCTTAGGTATTACGTAGTAAATGGTTTACTTGACAGGAGGATAATTCAAATAGTGAGAATTGTTAGGGGGAGAGGTAGGAAGTGCTATATGAGCGAGATCTGGACCTATAAAAATTTTTTTATGAAGGAAATTGAAAAATTCTATGCGAAGATAATAACTGGGTCTTTGCGGGCGAGTATATTATTTCTCAACATGCAGCAAGAATTTATTCTAAAGGATATTGCCAGTGTTGGTAGGGAAATCTGTAGAACTATGCTAAATAGGATTATTTCGATGTATTCTGATATAATAACATCGGAAGATGTTATGAGGAAGGTTAGGATACTGAAAATAGCTAGAAAGAGGGAGGGGGTAAGCGCTAAAGATCTAGCCATGTGTTTTGACATGAGGGAGGAAGATGCTGAGGATCTGCTTGTTCATTTACATTTAGAAGATTTAATAGAAAAAGAGAAGGATCTTTTCAAATGCAGAAGAAATTTGGTTGAGAAAATTCTCGCAGATTGGTATAGAAGAAGAAGGATTAGCGAAGCATTAAAAAAAGTAAAAGTGGTGAAGGACCCCTTCTAATCTATCCTTATTCTTTTTCCCTTACTTCTCCTAGCCTTGGGCAACACAATCTCAAGAACACCATTTCTATATGTTGCCTTAGCCTTCTCAGGAATAACTTCTGTTGGCAAAGGTATTTCTCTATAAAATCCTATAAATCCTCTTTTCGCAAACATAGCACCTTTCTCTCGTTTAACTTCTTCCCTTTTATGCTTAGCTGCAATTACCAAAGAGTCTTCCGTTGCTTCAATATCTATATCGTCCTTCTCCATCCCAGGAAGCTCTGCTCTTACTATTATCTCATTATTTGTTTCCTCAATATCAACTATTGGCTCTCTCAAAAACCCTTCCTCTTCAAGTGGTCTGAGCATTCTTCTTATCATTTCTCTCATATCTTCAAATCTCTGCTCAAATTCTCTAAATACATCAAAGGGGCTCGATATAATATCCCTTTCTCTTTCTGAGGTGATCCATCTTCTCGTATATTTTCTCCACCACTTTTCCATTGCTCTCACCTAAAATAATATTATTTTTCAAAATTTTTTAAGTTAACTTTTTCACTCTCTTAAAGCTTTTAAATTAGCTCATAAATGACATTTCATGGTTAAAAGGATACTTGCATTAATAGATGGAGAACACTATCCTTTAGTCATAAAGGATGCATTAGCAGAATTAAATAAGCATGGTAAGGTTGTTGCCGCTTTATTAATAGGTCTTGGCGAAAAAATTGAAAAAAGCATGCTCAAAACCCTTGGAGTTAATGTACTGCTTTGCGAGGAGGATATTGCTAAAAGCTTAGTAAGAGCAATAGATACCTATAAACCAGACGTTGTTTTTGACCTGAGTGGAGATCCTCTGTTGGATTATGAGAAAAGATTTTCCATTGCTTGTGAAATTTTACTTAAAGGCTGCGAATACGCTGGTGCTGATTTCCATTTCAAGCCAGTCATTTTTAAAGAAGTTTTGGAGAAACCTAGCCTAGCAATAATTGGCCTAAGTAAAAGAGTAGGAAAGACAGCAGTCGCAGCATATGTTGCAAGGTTGTTAAAGGAAAGGGGAGAGAGTGTCGTTGTTCTTACAATGGGAAGAGGAGGTCCTAGGGAGCCGGAAATCGCTGAGGATGTTGATACGAAATACCTATTAAAATTAAGTGAAGAGGAGAAGCATGCTGCTAGCGATTATTTAGAGGATGCCCTAATAAGCAAAGTCAGAACTGTCGGTTGTAGACGCTGTTCCACAGGTATGGTTGGTAAAACATTTTTGGATAACTTGGAGGAAGGTGCTAGAGTAGCGAATAAGCTTGGAAATTTTATAATTGTTGAGGGTAGTGGTGCCGCATTACCATGTATAAAAACTAATAAAACAATTCTGGTTGCATCAGCCAACTTGCCACTTCATGAATTTTCCAAATATTTTGGACCATACAAAATAAAGTTGTGCGATATGGTTGTGTTGACATGCTGTGAGGAACCCTTTGCGGATAAAGCTAAAATTGCCAAGATAAAACAAAATATCATGAAGATTAAGGAAGTACCAATCGTTGAAACAATTTTTAGACCAAGACCTTTAGGAAATGTTACCAAAAAAGATGTTATGCTTGTTACTACAGCGAAGGGTGTAATTCTAGATAAACTTGTAAATTATTTGGAAAAGAAATATCATTGCAATATTATTTATGCTTCTTCAAATCTTGCTAATAGAGAATCTTTGCGAGACGATTGCAAAAAGTATTTGAATAGAGTTGATGTGGTGCTCGCAGAATTGAAGGCAGCTGCTGTAGATATTGTTGTGAAGGAGGCTATTAAGGTAGGTACAAAGGTGGTTTACATAGACAACGTCCCTATAGCAAAATGCGGCAATCTGGATGCTGAAGTTCTAAAACTATATGAGGAAGCTAAAAAATGCCAGAGGAAATAGTTGTTATAGGTAGGAAGAGAAAAAGTTTATTTTCTAGATGGATTCTTATGCAAAGCCTATCAATAGCTGGACTGGACAAGGATACTGCTTTCAAAATAGCAAACGATATAAGAAATGATCTTCTTTCCTCAAAGATAGATAAAATAACAACTGCTGAGCTTAGGGAAGTTGTTGAAAATAAACTAAGGCTAGTAGATGAAAAAGTTGCACATCGTTACAAAATACTTCAGGATTATAAGAATATGAAGGATAGGGGTATCATAAAGGATCCATTAATTATATTGATCGGCGGTGTTACTGGCACAGGTAAAACGGTTGTTGCTGCGGAACTTGCTTATAGAATGGATATAAAGCATATCATAGGTACTGACTCCATAAGAGAAATCCTTAGAATAATCCTATCGAAGGATTTGCTTCCAACCCTGCATGAAAGCACATACGAAGCTTGGAAACACATAACAATGCCATTTATTTCTGAAGATGAAAGGATTAGACAAGGATATTTGGAGCAAGCCAAGGTAGTTTCAGCTGGTATTAGAGCTATAATTAACAGATCTATAAAGGAAAGCCTCGATGTTGTTGTGGAAGGGATTCACAATTTGCCAGAGTTTCTGAAGTGCTACAAGGATAATCCAAACATTATAACCTTAGTTTTGACAATAAAAGATGAAAATATCCACAGAAGTAGGTTGAAGACAAGGATAAAGAGTAAAAGAGATCCCGAGAAATATATGCAGGAGTTTAAGAAAATCAGAACTATAAATGACTTTATAATTGAACAAGCAACGATTTATGACATACCTGTCATAGACAATGAGAACTTGGAGAAAACATTAAATTACATAATTAATAGATTAGTTACTCCGAGAATCGAGGAAATAGTTAAGAAGGTTACCTCCTCCACTCGCTAAAGCAAGAGGCTTCCAACATAGAAGTTGGATGTTCACCTAGAGCTTTACGCTCTAATCTCATACACCCTTCGGAGCCCACGAGCCTCGCCACCCATCCTTAATGAGAGGAGTAGGCCACAGAAGAAGTATGCGTTTAAAGGTATTTAAATATTTCCCACCCATTTCCTCCGTGTATCCCGCCTTAAAAGGCGAGGTTTTGCAGGCAACAGTTTTATAAAATCTCAAACTTTCTAACCTCTGCAAACCTTATAGGATTGACTTTTTTTGCTGCGTTAAATATTAGCTTATTTAGCTCACCAGATGCTAGTTTCTTAACGATGTTATCCAACTTCTCCTTCTCCAACTTCTTTAGAGACTCTCTAATCCTTCTCCTCAACTCCTTTTCCCTTGTTGTCTGAAGGGCGCCAGCAGCTATTACCATGGTTTTTAATCTTATTTTCTTACCATCCTTTGTCTCCAAATCCTCTACATTATCGATTCTTGTATGTCTTCTCCTAACAAGCGTTTTTTCTAGCTCTCTAGCTATGTAATACTCTTTAACAGCTGTATACGCATTTTCCCCTTTAACGTCAACAACTTTGAATACAAATAATTTATATTGGGCATTTGCATCCTTATTTCCAAGCATACCTAAATCTATCTCCACTTCCCTCCCTACAACACTTCTAGGATCGTCAGCGGGTGTTTCTCCCACCTCTTTTTCATCGAAAATCTTAGGAGCAAGTATTCTATACCATCTCTTCAGCTTCCACTTGTCCTTCACCCTTGGTTTAACCATCTAACACACCCTCCGCAACTCTTTTGCAAAGCAGGAGGTCATCAGTTGTGGTTACGAATGTTTCTAATTTTTTTGCAACAATTTTGCTAATTATCTCATTATTTCTACTATAAGTCTTTATATAAAGGTTTTCCAAAGATAAATTATCAACATTTAAAGCTTTGGCAATACTTTTTGCAAGCTTACTTGTGGAATATCTTGCAACAATCTTTGCTTCAAACTTCATGGTTTGTACTTCCAATTCTCTGGAAGAGCTCCAGTTTCTTTATAGTAATCCACGAGCCTCTTTATTTTAGCTTCTATCAAATCTAAACCATGCTTGGAATGCAGATCCTTCGGGTTCCTAGCTAAATGTTTCTTAAGTTTTTCGGCCCTCTTCATCAAACATTCCAAATCCTCTGGAAACTTGTATAATCCTCTCCCCTTCAAAATTTTAGTAATTTTCTTACCTGTAGCTTGCTTAACGTCAGGTATACCATATTGATCTCTCAGTATCAATCCAATCTCGCTTGGTCTTCTACCTTCCTTAGCCAATCTAACAATAAGCTCCTCTATCTCCCTAGACTTATATTCTAACCAATTAGGTGGTATTTTCCTTAGAGGCTTCTTGGATCCCGACCTACTCCTTCCTTTGGCTCTTCTCTGCATTTTTCAAATACTCCCCCAATTTTTTTAATGCTTTATATCTATGCGATATTTTATTTTTTTCGCTACCTAACTCAGCAAATGTGTTATTGTAATTCTCTGGAATAAATATAGGATCAAAACCAAACCCCTTTCCACCACGCTTACTATGCGAAATCCTACCATTCACTGCACCTTCAAATATTCTTTTGTTTTTACCGTCGAAGTATCCAACTACAGAAATAAACTTCGCATTTCTGTTTTCAACATTCTCCATTAGCTTTAAAATCCCATTGTTTCCTATTGTTTTAAAAACATATGCTGAGTATACGCCAGGAAAGCCTTTCAAAGCCTCTATGAATAATCCAGAGTCCTCTACGAAGAAGGGCTTACTCAACTTATCCTGCAAATACTTGAGCCCAAAATCTACAACCTCCCTCAAGGTTTCTGCCTGAACTTCTGGATATGGGATATGTTTCATCTCTATTTTTATACCATATCTACCTAAAATCTCTTTAGCTTCCTCAAATTTCCCCTTATTTCCTGTTACGAAGTATATCTTAAAGCTTACCAACTTTACCACCTAGAGAGCATTAGACAAGTGAACCACTCCACTCTTATGCAGGAGCTTCCTGATTTAATACGCTTTGAAGGATATAAGCTGAATTTATAGCTTAGCATGCTTAATCAACTCCCTTATTGCCTCATCTATAGTAACCCGCCTTTTCTTTTTTAATTGCAACCTTGAAACCACCTCAAGCAATTTTCTATGAGTGTCTGCTTCCACTTTTATAGTAACCTTGCTCATTGTATTATCATTAGTGTCAATGCTAATGCTATTATATTTTTCGGCTCTTCTGACGAAAGAGTTAAAACTTAACTTAATATGTTTTTTAAATTTATTAAGTTGAATGTAAAAGCTCTGGTGTGAACTACCATGTAGAATTCACCATCCTTTTTCAGCAACTCAGTAGTTCCTATGCCATAAATCCAAATCTCTCCCTTTAAGTCTGGCATCGGCTTTTTTCTTGGTTTGGGGAATGAAGCATTTTTACCTTGTTTCTGAGTTCAAAATAGGATTTTACGGCTTCTTGCCTTCTCCCTTGCCATCTATCTTGTGTTCTGGATGAGTCTCGACTTAACAGGATACTTCTCAAGCTTGTTTCTGTTCGTTGTGTTTAGTTTTTTGCAGGCTTCGAGATATTGGTTGAACACATTGCAATTCCGGATTGTCCAGGATGAGTTTGAAACACAATGTTCTTACTAACTTCTTTTTCATTAGTTAGATTAAGTATATACTCACTCCCTAATTCACCCACGGATTTGAAAATCGGTGGTACTCTTATACTGTGTTGTATAATTCATGCAAAACAGCAGTATAAACCCTTAAAGCTCCAAGTAAGCATTATAATTGCTTCTTCGGAGTTCACATCAAGAAAAATTCACATATCTTGGATTGGCAAAAGGGAGAAAGAAACAACGATTTTTTAAAATAATTGTGCAACACAGTAGTTGTACTCTTAGCAACATTTTTATAGAATTAGCACACAAAGCTACAAAACTCAAGAAGAAGACTTTAACTGATTTAAAATTTTCTTCTAAATGAACTACCAGGCTAATAATTAAGTACTTGCATCTTTCTTGCCTTGTTGGTTTGAACTCTTGCTATGGAAAAGCATATATAAATCTGTGGTTATAAACTTTAGTGGTATGAGCAGAAAAGCTCAGGGTTTACCAATAAATACGGTTGTGCTTGCAGGTTTAGCTGTTTTGGTTTTGCTTTTAATTGCTATGTTTGTTACTGGTGGATTTGGTAAAATTGGTAGTGCAATTGCAAGATTTATAGGACATAAAACACCAGAACTTCCTGCTAGAATCGACGAATGCGAATCCTACTATAGTCAGTGGGTATCTGCAGGGTGCAGTAAAACTGTAGGAAGAATATATTGCTGCAAAGTGTTTTCTTGGATAGATGTTGATGGGGATGGCTATGGGGATCCTGTGAGAGATGGATGGGATAGTGATGCTGACGATTACTATAATTACACATGCGATGCAAAATCTACAGCTACTACTACTGCAGCAACAAAAAATCTCCTAGGCACAAGGACTTGTGGTTCTGGGACTAGCACTATAGACTGTAGTTCGATTGATTGCTGATGAGTTCAGAAAAAGCTATTGAATTATCAATTAACACAATAGTTATTCTTGGTCTTGCAGTTATTGTTTTGCTTGCCCTAGTTATATTTTTTGGGGGTGGCTGGAATAAGCTAAGTGAGAAACTAGCAAACATTTTTGGGCCAGGAACTTCACAAGTAGGAATAGCAGCTGCAAAATTTTCTTGCGATCAAATTTGTAGCAGTTGGGA
>CAZWFW010000027.1:0-15791 GCA_964633445.1 Candidatus Undinarchaeota archaeon
ATAGGCAAATGTAATATTTGTAGCAGGCAGCCTAGCTGCCTAAACCTTCAGATGTGGGGCTCTGGGGTTACCCCGAAAGGGGACGAGACTAATATTTACTCCCAATGAACCCTGAGGGAGTTGAGGTTGAGGTGTCCCAAGGTGGACATATGTCTATGAAAGACTATGTCCACCGAACCCCAGTTTTGGTATGATTTTTTTAATTTCCATATGGAAAATAAACTTTAAAAATTATGTTAGTTTGCTTTATTTTTTATGAGAGGTGTTTGTTTTTTCTCTCCTGAAAAAGAATACTATTAAAATAGCGATACCTCTAATTCTACCAAGTGTTGATGGTGTTTTACCAACACTTTCTGCAAGTAATGCATTAACCTTAAGTAACGCTCCAGTAATAGCATTAACAATATTAGCAGGACCAGCATCATTGCTTGCGGCAGCACTTGCTGAAGGGGATGCAAAAACAAGAGTTGCCTCGGCAATCATTGCGGGATTAATAGCGCTAGTAGCGGTAACATTAGCAGCACTTATAGGTACTAGGTTAACAGGTGTTTTAAACCTAAAGATTCTAAGGGTTTTCGCAGCACTAACGCTAATCTCTATAGCACTAGGAATTGCCGGTTTACCAGTTCCAGAGAAGCTGCCTTTAGCTATACTTGCCCTTGGCCTTTTAATTTTTATTTTCTAGCGTACAGACAATTTAAACGAAAGAATAGTATATGAAAGAGCTGTAAGAAAACAATGCCGTTCTCTCCTCAAGGTGTTTAACCACCTTGGATTCGTTAAATCCACTTCCTTTCTAAATGGAATGATAACTTTCTCACCATTCATGGAAATCTCTCCTACCTTCAACTTACTTTTTCTCCACTCTTCAATGAACTTTCTCTGGTATTCTCCGTATTTAAGCTGAACATAAACAAATTGCCTCGGTTTAACTGATATTCTCAACTTGTCTCCTTCAAACTTCACAAGCTGAGGATCGAATCTTATAAACAATTTCTTAGCTTTAGGTGGCTTGTTAGGATTAGCTTCTTCTTTTCTCACTTTCTTTCTCCAAGATTTAAGCATTGATGATGCAATCTTGCATGCTGAATGACAAAAATGAGTTGAATAATTCCATTTTTCCTTCCATTCCTCGTAAACCAATCTTCTTAGCTTTGCATAAGAAGTTACGTTGTTTTGCAATGCTTTTTCAATGCAGAAGTTTATCATGTCTCTGAAATCCTCCAATAACTTCATTATAATCTTGTTCTTCTCGTAGCTGAATGACACTGCTAATACTACATCAACCATTATTAGGGTATTAACCCAAAATAGTTTATAAAGATTTTGATATTTAAAATTGCTTGATGTTACTTGATGCTACTTGAATCGAAAACTGTTGCGAACCCTTTTGAAGTTCTTGAATATGCTTCCATTTAGCTTCGTTTAACATCATTTTCACTTTATAGTGTAATTTTAAATTTTTGAAGATAATGTAAGGTACACTAGTTAATGCTCGCGAACACCTACTTAACTCAATTCTTTTATAAGCTTATCAACCTGTTCGATTGCTGTTCCAATGTAATTGTAGGGGTTCAATACCTCCTCAACTTCTTTTTTGCTCAAATATTTTCTAATAATCTGATTACTAATCAAAACTTCCTTAAACTCTTTTTCGTCCTCATAGGCTTTGATTGCAAGCTGCCTAAGCAATTCGTGAGCTTCCTGCCTACTCATGCCTTTTTCAACGAGCTTTATCATAACAGCTTCAGCCATATTTATACCCTTAAGCAAAAATAGATTCTTTTTAACGTTCTTTTCATTAATCTCTATTTTGCTGAGGATATCGATAGCTTCTTTTAAAATGAAATCTGTCAGTACAAAAACCTCAGCTAGCATTATTCTTTCGCATGAAGAATTTGTTAAATCTCTTTCATGCCACAAAACAATATTTTCTAGCGCGGGAATGACGAATCCTCTTATAACTCTTGCAATACCGCAAATACGTTCGCTGCGCCAAGGATTTTGCTTATGAGGCATTGTAGAAGAACCAACTTGACTCTCCTTCTCGAAGTGTTCGAAAACTTCAGCAATTTCAGTGCGCTGCAGATTTCTGATTTCAGTGAAAATCTTATCCAACGTACTTGCAATTAACGCTAGTATGAAAATTATTTCGGCGTGCCTATCCCTCTGCACAATTTGATTTGAAACTAATGCATAGTTAATACCGAGATCTTTGGCAACAATTTCCTGCAATTTAGTTGCATGCTTACCGAATCCAGCTTGTGTACCAACTGCACCACTCATTTTACCACAGATAATTCTTTTTTTAGCTTCGTTAAGTCTTTCAATGTGCCTATGTATTTCGTAGGCAAAAATTGCAAATTTTAGGCCAAAAGTTGTTGGCAAGGCATGCTGACCATGGGTTCTGCCTATGCAAACTAAATTTTTGTATTTTTCAGCTAAACTAAGCAAAGTACTCTTCAATTTTTTTAGCCTACTCTCAATAATTTTGATGGATTCCTTAAATTGCAGAGCTAATGCACAATCTACAATATCGTAGCTAGTAGCACCAAGATGGACATATTTGCCATATTCCTTGCATTTCTTAGCGAGAACCCTCACAATTGCCATGATGTCATGCTTGATTCTAGCTTCCTCAGCCTTAACCTCTTCAAGAGAAACATGCTTCAAATTAGCTTTTTTTGCAATTTCCTCAGCAGCTTCTTTTGGAATATTCCCAAGTTTTGCGTGAGCTTTTGCCAAGGCAGCTTCAACTTTCAGTAGAAGTTCCAATTTGTGCTCTTCACTCCAGATTTTTTTCATCTCTTGGGTATAATAGCGATACTCTATCGGGTGAACTGCCATTTTTAAATAATGTAGAAAAGTTTATGTTTAAATTTTTTCATTCTAAACTTAAAGCTATGAAAGAAGAGATAGAAGTTATGCTGATGCGTGCAAAGGTGTTTGAAAGAGATGCTAAAATTGACTTTGAGAACAAGAACTATGATATAGCTTTAGTGCATATTGAACAAGCAATTCAACTTATTTTAAAGGCGAAATTGCTGGAGCTTACTGGCTATCATGAGAAAACCCATAAAATAACAAAACTTCTAGACGATTTATATAAGGTTACAAAAGATCGGGACATCAGAGACCTTCTTGATAAGGAATACTTTGTTTTGAAGAGAATAGAACAAGCCTATATAAGTGGAAGATATTTAGTTGAGACTTTTACGGAAAGGGACGTCAAAGAAGGATTTAGAATATTAAAAAAGATCTATGAAATATGTTTTTGCGAGAGGTCTACTTAGAAAGGAAAAAAATTTTTGAAAATTATTTAGAATATGCTAAAAAGATTAAGGAGAGTGCTAAAAAAGAATTAGGTGATGATATCGAGGTTTATGTTTTTGGAAGTGTTGTTGAGGGAAAATTTTCTATTGGTTTAAGTGATATAGATATAGCAATAGTAACTAAAGAGGATGTTAAAAATAAAGCTGAAGTTATTGGAAAAATTTTAAAAGACATAGAAGGCAGGGATGTATTTGAAATCCACATTATTACGAAAAGGAAGTTTAATGAATGGTATAAAAGATTTATTAAAAAATTTATAGAGATTTAGAGATTTCTGCATCACCGTTTTCAACCTCTCTTTTCAATTTTTCTCTGTATTCTTTAAGCTTTTTTCTCAAATTTTCATCACTTAAAGCAAGAATTTCAATGGCAAGTAAAGCGGCGTTTTTAGCGTTATCAATACCCACACATGCAACAGGTATACCGGGGGGCATCTGAACTGCTGAAAGCAAAGCATCTAAACCAAGTATGCCTCTTGCTAAAGGTAAAGCGATAACTGGTTTAAGAGTATGTGCAGCAACTACTCCAGACAAATGACATGCTAACCCAGCAACACAAATAAATACTTTAGCCTCACTATTCTTCGCTATTTCTATAACCTTTTCTGGGGTTCTATGAGCGGAGGCTACTCTTATTTCATATTTTACTTCAAACTCTTCCAACACTTCGGCAACTCTTCTAGCGAATTCCCTATCTGACTTACTACCAATTATTACAGTTACATCAACCATTTTAATATTAGAACAAAACCTCTTAATTAAATTAAGGTGCTGACAAAAAGAGAGTGTTTGGAAATTTTAAGGAAGGAGGGATGTCCAGTTAGAATCATTGAGCATTGTAAAGCTGTAGCATGGCTTGCGAGAAAAATTGCAAAAAAACTTAGGGAGCGAGGGGTAAAGATTGATTTAAATCTTGTAGAAGCAGGGGCATTTCTTCATGATGTAGGTAGGAGTAGAACACATAGCGTTAAGCATGGTATTGTTGGAGCGGAGATTTTGAGGAGAAGGGGTGTTGATGAGAGAGTTATTAAAATCGTTGAAAGACACATTGGCTCTGGAATAAGCAGAAAGGAAGCTAAGAGAGCGGGCTTGCCCGAGAAGGATTATATTCCTGAAAGCATTGAGGAAAAAATTGTTTGCTATGCAGATTGCTTAATTGAAGAAACTGAAGAGATCAGTTTTGAGGAGGCTCTAAAAAAATTCGAGAAATGGTATGAAAAGCGAATAATTGGTAAAGACTCTGTTGAAAGATTTAAAAAACTAAGAGAGGAGTTAAGTTATCCGTAGTCTTTTTATGTTAAGCTAATGTTAACTCAAAAACTTAACAATTCGTTAAGTTATCGTCAAGAAAAAATTTAGAGATGCAACACAATTTGTAACTTACTTTTGGACATAAGTGCTGAAAACTAAGGAGTCGATGTTAATTAGTAAATTCTACTACTTTCTCTTTATAACTCTAATCTTCACAACATCTCCAAGAGTTAACGGCTCTTGCTTTATTGTGCGAAAGCTATCCTCAACTTCCCCGCTAAGTATTTTATCAAGGTTCTCATCACGTTCCGGTTGTATTTCTACTTTAAATTGCTTTTCAACTCTCCTCACAATACTAGCATCCGGTTTTAACTCTCCTCTCTCTATTCTTCTTATAATTGATTCTCTAACACATAGGATCTGACTAAGCTGTTTTTGCGTTAATCCATATCGCATTCTTATTTTTCTTAGAACATCACCAACCACCTTAGCATCATATTCTTGCTTATGACTCATTTCCTTAGAGTAGCTTCTTAATTTATGTGAAAACTTTTCTTTTTTTCCAAACTTCCTTGTTGAAGTAAAGCATTTTGAGCAAATGCTGCATACTCTTAAGTTGGTTCCCTCAACGTATATCTCAAAAAGCCTATCGGTCTTGCGCCCACATATCTCGCATTCCATATGGAAATAATAATAAAAATTGACTTAAAAATAATTAATATAGATGACCACGGATGTCGTTAAGCAGAATTGGGAATACACGAAGCTCCTTGACAGAGTTAAGCGTTTGGAAAGAGAGCATTATTATGTAATTCTTGAAAATAGAAGCTTAAAGCAAAGAGTTGCGAAACTTGAGGCGGAACTTGAGAAATTAAAGAAACCTCCCTTACTTGTGGGGAGACTTATCGAAGTTCTTGACGAGAATAGAGCTATAGTAAAAAGTTCAACGGGACCTCGTTTCGTCGTTAATATTGCTGGTTGTGTTGATAGAGATGCCTTAAAGCCAGGGGTTAGAGTTGCACTAAACCAAAGAACACTTTCGATAGTTGATGTTTTGCCATATGAAAAGGATTTGCTAGTTACGAGTATGGAGGTCATTGAGAAGCCAAATATTACTTATAATGATATTGGTGGATTAAAAGAGCAGATTAGGGAGGTTAGAGAGTTAATAGAGCTTCCACTTAGAAAACCTGACTTATTTGAAAAGCTTGGTGTGGAGCCTCCTAAGGGTGTTTTATTCTACGGTCCCCCAGGCACAGGAAAGACCTTGCTTGCTAAGGCTGTGGCTAACGAGACTGATGCTACATTTATAAGGTTAGTAGCATCTGAACTCGTTCAGAAGTTCATTGGGGAGGGAGCAAGGCTTGTTAGGGAGTTATTCAGACTTGCAAAAGAGAAAGCCCCAAGTATAGTGTTTATTGATGAGGTAGATGCAATCGCATCAAAGCGCTTGGATATTGGAACTGGTGGAGATAGAGAAGTTCAGAGAACACTAATGCAGTTGCTATCCTGCATAGACGGTTTTGATTCACTGGAAGATGTTAAGATAATTGGCGCAACGAACAGAATTGATATTCTTGATGAAGCAATTTTAAGGCCGGGTAGGTTTGATAGGCTTATAGAGTTCCCTCTACCAAATCTTGGGGAGAGGGTTGAAATTCTGAAGATTCATACACGCAGAATGGCTATTGGTGAGGATGTAGATTTAAGAAAAATTGCTGGGATGACGGATGGTGCTTCTGGAGCAGAATTAAAAGCTATAGTTATAGAGGCCGCCTATTTTGCAATCAGGCGTAATGATGCGAAAGTCTGTATGAAGGATTTCATGAGCGCTATAGATAAAGTTATGGGGGTATATATTAGAGGCAGGGGGAATAGAAAGGTTGAGATTTACGGTTAATCACTTTACTGTTACACTTTTTGCCAGATTTCTGGGTTTGTCTGGATCGCAACCTCTAAGAACTGCAAGATAATATGCGAGTAACTGAATAGGAATAATTTGAATAATTGGGTTGAATATGCTAGCCTCTGGCACTTTTATCCACTCATCGAATACCTTATTATTTTCGCTTGCAACCCCTATTATTTTACCACCTCTGCTCTTTATTTCTATAGCATTGCTTAAGATTTCCTTTTCGTTTTCCTTAGAAACAAAAACAATGCATGGCACATCATTTTCAATTAATGCTAAAGTGCCATGTTTTAGCTCACCACCTGCCAAAGCTTCAGCATGAATATAACTTACCTCCTTTATTTTCAAAGAAGCCTCCATGGCAGTAGCATATTGCAATCCCCTGCCTATGCAGAATATATGCTCAGCATTCCTTAATTTTTCCGCAAGTTCCTTAATTTTTTCTCTCGTGCTCCTTGCGGTTAGGTGATAAATTATATTCCATAAGTAGTTTAGCTTATCCTTGCATTCATCTATTTTCCCAACTAGAGCATATGCTAACAAACTCAACAACGCGAGCTGAGCGGTATAAGTTTTTGTTGCTACAACACTAATTTCTGGACCTGCGTTCATCAAAAGAAATTTGTCAGATTCATTAGTTAGGGTGGAACCCATAACATTTACTATTGAGATAACCTTAGCGTTTCTTTTTCTAGCGGCTCTCACTGCTTCAAGAACATCGTATGTCTCTCCGCTCTGAGATACAGCAAATACTAGCGTATCTTTGCAAATAAAATGTTCAAAATTCGGAAATTCAGAAGCAAGTACAACGTTGACGTGCATATTGGCAATCTTTGAAAAAATGTAGCTTGCAGCTACGCAGGCATGGTAGCTAGTCCCACAACCAACGAAAAACACTCCCCTAGCCTTTATCATTTCTTTAACAACATCGTTTATAATGCGCTCATCTTGCATTATTGCACGCTTTATAGTTTCCACTTGCTCGCATATTTCCTTAAGCATATAATGCTCAAACTCGCCTTTTTTTGCTTTTTCAATGTCCCACTCTACAGTATCAATTTGTCTATTAATCCACTTCTCCTCGTACAAATTAAAAATCCTGAATTCGTCTGGCTTTAGGAGAGCAACATCACCATCCTTTAGGTAAACAACATTTCTTGTAAATTCAAGGAACGACGGAATATCGCTTGACGCGAATAAACCATTTTCTGCAACACCCAGAACTAAAGGGGAGCCTTTCCTTGCAGCAATCATACCTTCAAAACCTTTATGCAAAACTAAAAGTGCATAGGAACCTTCAAGCAACTTCAACGCACTTACTGTAGCATCAAAAACGTTTCCCTTCTCTTTAAGCATATCCTCTATCAGATGAGCGATTATCTCTGTGTCTGTTTCGCTTTTGAATTCGTGACCCTTTTTCTCAAGTTCCTTCTTAATTTCAAGGAAATTTTCGATAATACCGTTGTGAACTATAGCAAGCTCCTTTTTACAATCGAAATGAGGGTGGGCATTACGCTCGGACACTTTACCATGTGTTGCCCATCTAGTGTGATATATTACTACGTTTCCAGGTAATTCGCTTAATCTTAGCTTTTCCTCAACTTCATCTATTTTTCCAACCCCCTTCTTAAAAATAATCATGCCTTCATGTAAAGATGCGCCACCACAACTATCGTAACCTCTATATTCCAAATTCTTCAAACATCTAAAAGCTATTTTACTTGCTTCGCTATTATTCGTTATGAAACCGATTATTCCGCACACATACTTATTTTTTGCATTAATTATTAAAAAATTTACTAAAATAATTTCCATATTGTTAAAAAATTTTTTATAACATTGTATGAAAAATTTTTAATGAGGTGCTTACTTGTTGAGAGGAGGGGTGGTAGGAGTTTAGCAAGGAATATTGAGATTTTAGATAAAAATAGCTTTGCCTTACTAAGCAAGGAGAGTTTAAAGATTTTGGAGGAGCTTAAGGAGCCACAATGTCCAAAGGATCTTGCGAAGAAGCTGAAGATGCACGAGCAAAGACTTTACTATCACATCAGAAAACTTGAGAAAGCCGGTTTCATTGATGTTGTTCGGGAAGAAAGCGTTAGAGGTGTCATGAAAAAGTATTATGCACTTAAAGCCGAGTCGTTTGGTATGATTATAAAAGATAAAGCTGTTGATTTTGCAAAACCTAAATATAAGCTTGTTGAACAGTTTTTCTACGAATTTATTAAAGATAATGCTTTTAATGGGTCAATAGTTGTTGGCTCACCTTTGCAGCATGGACCATTTCTAACTTCTGCAAGAGACTCACATTATGCAATACACTTAGCAATGTTTTTGGGAAATTTCTGCGAAACTGGCAATAGATTTATAGTTAAGCTTGATACAGAGGTTAGAGCTGAGGATGCTGAAAAACGAAATATGATAATTATAGGAGGTCCCATAACCAACATTATTGCTTATGAGATAAATGAAGAGTTAAAGGTTAAATTTAAGTGGGAGAAGAGATGGAAGATCTATTCTGAAATCACGAAAAAAGATTATTACGATGAAAATTGTTGCCTAATAGCAAAAATAAGAAATCCCTGGGATAAATCTAAGGTTATAATACTACTGGCTGGATTAAGATTTGAAGGAACAAAGGCAGCTATAATTGCTGTAACAAAAGAATTTGAGGAAATTCTTAGCAATTATAAAGTAGGAAGGGATTTTTATTGCATAGCTAAGGGTTTGGACAAGGATGGGGACGGAAAGATAGATGATATTGAGGTGCTTGAGAAAACTTTTGTTTAGATTTTTACTGTCAGTCGCTAAGAAGGTCCCGTCCGATAGGGTGAGGAGGTGAATGGGTATATCCTGCGGTCAGGAGCTGCTGTGATCCAGCCTGGAAGGAGGTCACTTTTTGCAATATCTTCTATAAAGATTATGATTGATGTTCAGAATATCTAAAACTCTACCAGCAATGAAATCGACTAAGTCATTAATACCCATAGGTTTTATATAAAAAGCTGGACAGGCTGGCATAACTATTGCCCCAGCTTTTGCTACCTTTAACATATTCCCTAAATGAATTAAATTCAGAGGAGTCTCCCTAGTAACAAGAATTAATGGCTTTCTTTCCTTAAGCATAACATCTGCAACCCTTGTAACCAAATTTGATGCTATACCGTTTGCTATACACGCTAATGTCTTCATAGAACAGGGGATGATAACCATCGCATTTACGTTTGAGGAACCAGAAGCGATGCTTGCGTCAATTTCATCTTCGGAATAACACCTACTAACAAGTTTTTTTAGCGAAGCTAAACCTAAGTTCTCTTCGGATTTGAGAATTTTCTTGGCAGTTTCCGTAACAACAAGGTGAAGCTCTATATTTTTGTTATTACTCAAAACCTCAAGCAGCCTAACACCATATCTCACTCCAGATGCTCCAGTTATGGCTATTACAATTTTCATAATTATACTGAAGTATAAAACTATATATTATATGGTTGAGAAAATAAGTCGCAAAATACTCAAGGAGGTTCTAAAAGTAGGATTTGAAATTTCAAAGGAAAAAGCTGGGAACTTTTTGCTTGTGGATGATGAAGTTGTTATAAAGGAAATAAATGACATCTTCAGGAATCAAGTTGAAGTTTTAACAATAAAAGATGCAAAAAGGAAGTATGGGATAAAAGTAGGTAAAAATGTTGATGGCGGTGTTTTTATTAGAATACCGAAAAATGCTACCATAATGTTCCCATTTCAAGCATGCTTTTTAATGAAGGATTTCGATGAGCAAAGAGTTTTTAATTGCATTGTTATTGAGGAGGGAGCAAATGCGAATATTTTATCAGGATGCACTTCAATGAAAGCCAGCGTCTTGCATGTTGGAGCTACAAAAATTATTGTGGGAAAAAATGCCAAATTGCATTATACAATGATTCATAACTGGCGAAAAGATATGAGAGCCTTTCCTGCAGCAAATATAGTGGCTAAGGAAGGTTCAAAAGTTACCCATAACTATGTTCATCTCGGAGAAGGTGAAACTCGTGCAGTTGTTCATGCTAGGTGCAATAATGCTAACATGTCCTTCAACTCCATTGTATCATCGCGAAAAGAGGCTAAGGTTGAAATATCAGATGTTGCTTCCCTGTCATCAAGTTCCGCTGAGATTATAGCGAGGGTTGTAGCTAGAGATCACAGTCGTGTGAAGGTAAGAAGCAGAATTGAAGGTTTTTCGAGAAGTAAGGGCCATGTAGAATGTAGGGGTTTGCTTATGGATAATGCAAAGATGGAGAGTGTACCAGAATTATTAGCTTGCGGAGAGGGAAATGAGCTAACGCATGAGGCTGCCATAGGTAAAATTGCCGAGAAGGAATTGCTCTATTTGATGAGCAGGGGTTTTAGTGAAAAGGAAGCTACTTCATTGATTGTGAAGGGATTTCTTGATGTTAACTTGTTGGGTTTGCCAGAAAGAATTAGCAAAGGTATCGAGAAAATTATCGAAAAGAGCGGAGCTTTTATGTAAGTTTATCTCCAAGATTTTTAAGTACTTGGACTATTTGCTCATTATTATTGGCTTCCTATTTCTTGTTGTAGCTTCAGAGATACAGTTGGTTTGGTATATCCAATTGCTTCTCTCGTATTAATTTATTAGCTTAATATTAAAAGGAAACTTGAATTTAGAAGAAAAGATTTTCCCTGACGCTGATATATTGCTTCAGTGGTGTTTGTGTTAAGTAGACGGGTCTTTAAAAGTTAAAAAGGGACCGCAACTTTCAATCTATTAATGAAGATCTACAATTTGTTATTCAATGTAATACTTGCATTATTATCAGCTACTTTTCTGGCAGCTTGTTTAGCAATTTTTTTGGGATTTCATACACATTAGCAAAGCTTGATTTTCTTAGCAAGGAGTTTCTCCTTTCCACAAAAATTACCATTGAAGATTTATTGGCAGATTCAATTTCTTTATCAAAAACCTCTCTTATAATCGCTTTCCCTATATTTTTCGTAGTTTCATTACTTTTAGCCTTCAGAACCAAATTGGGTAGTCTTGAGGATTGTAAGTTAATGTTCTTCAAGGAATTTAATGCAAAAAATTTTCTTATGCTTTTAACACTTTTTATGCTTTTATTTTCCATTATTGAGATAGCCTCTTTAGCAATTTTATACGGTTATTTTAATCAAAAAATTTCCCCCTTTTTTTGAAGAAATATTCTTCTCCTCATTTTCTTTTGAGACTTTCAGATTATTGAAACTAAACATAAAATTTTTCCCACTAATTCTTCTTAATTTTCTTGGATTAACAATATTCTGTCTTGCAATTTCCTTCTTAACATACTGGTTTTTGAAAGTTTTTAAAGTTGAATTAAACTATGCGAATTTGATTTGTTATGCAACAAATTCTTTAATTGCGCCATTAACCTTATCCTTATCTATGGTAATAGTAGAGACAATGCTTTTTCTGCTTTTTGATGAGGTGTCATTCTTAGCTATCTTTGCAACAAAGATTTTAGCTGTTCTAACTTTATTTCTTCCTTTACTTTAAGGAAATTTGCAAAAAAGTTAGTTTAAAATTTTTAGTGCTACCAATATTATTTTTCTCTTTTCTTAGTACTGTTACGTTTTTGGAAATTTATTTCACAACATATTTCTTTGGAGTGGATAGTATGGCTAGCATTAGCAAAAGTATACTAACCTTGATGTTCCTAGGATTAGTAGCAAACGTATTGATTGCGAGTATGGATTTATTCCTAGCTAGAAGCCCAACACCAAGAGAGTTAACGACATTAAAACTGGAGGATCTGATTGAAAATGCTAGTATAACTACAATACCTCTTTCTGATGAAGAATCCTATATAGAGAATATAAGTATAAGCGTTTCTAATGAGCTTTGGAAGCATATTTATGAAGCTGAGATAAGAAGCAAACCATTTTCGGCAATTTATAAATTATTAGTTCTTTATTCGCAGATTATATCTCAGATCCACTTAGGACAATATCTTTGGAAACTCAAAGCTTTTAGTGGTTGCGTTCAACTTGCCAATGAAAGTCTTATAAACAAAACTTTGATAGAGGAATGCCTAATATATAGGAAAACTAACGAAACCCTCTATAAATTTTGCATTCTTATGAAATTCTTACCTAATGGTGTATATGCTCTTAATGAAAGTTTTGATAGTACTAATATTAAAGCAGTCTCCACCTTCACAGCTAAAACTAAAACAGAGTATAAAAACGCCTTTTTAAAATCTTATGCCACACTTTTGAGACAGGCTTCTTTAGAAGCGGAAATGGGAAGAATTTCCTGCGAAAGGTATGCAAATTTAACAAAAATTTACAACTGTAGCTATGAGGATTACTTTAAAGCGAAGGCCGAAGTTTATAGGGTAACCCTCTCAAGAACATACTTTCTTGAGGATGTTCTAGGCTTTAAGCATTACTATGATATAATTTTCCTTGCAGCTTATCCACAATTCAACGAAATTTACTTAATTATTAGTTTGCCGAAGGAGGAGTTCTGCAATAGCATTATTAAGCTCAACGGCGAGGTTGCTGAGGTTGAACTTGCATCTTATCCCTTAATGTGGATCAAAGGGAATGTTACTGAGGGTAGGAATTTAGTTGAAGTTATAACAAGCAATAGAGTTTTAAATGCAGAATTTTCTGTTATGAAACCTGAATACTATTGTTTGGCAGTTATTGATTATGTGCTAGAAGTTTGTGGAGAGAAACCCTGCTTCAAACTACTTGTAAGCTCAAGGGAGGATATTCTTCTCAGAGAAGTTTGCATTAACATTGAGGGCAAGCATATTTGTAAAGAGCTTAATGAGACAATTGATAAGTATTCGTTAAAGCCTATTGAGATTAAAATTAAAGAAGCAGGCTTGAAAGAAGGGAGGAAGTATTCTATAAATTTAACGTTGAACTACATCTATAAAAACAAAAGTGTTTCCAAGAATATTAGTTTGAAAGCGGAGTACTCTTAAATTTTAGAGCAGCGTTTTTATATAAGAAGGGATTGCTATAGCCTACAAGTTTCAAAAACAGAGAAAAATTAAAGAGGCTTTGCTTGTTTGCTCATTTGTTGTTGGACTTTTTGTTGATATTCGGTTTAATTGCCTTTATTGTAATATGATTTACTTAATCTCAAAAAGAGATGAATTGAATTTGAAGGGAGAGATGTTCTTTTAATGTTAATTATGCTTTATTTTAGGTTTTATTATATAGGTGCAATAATAACTGTTATCTACCTATATGGCATACAAGGTACAAAGCTGCGGAAAGTTTCATGAATGAAACCTCTTCAAAGTATGTTAAACAAGTCTCTTTAGATAGATATATGAATTACTTCACACTTACGCATAAAGACTTCTCACTTGAGAGAAGTTAAAATTTTATATATTTCAAAACTGCTAAACAACCGTAAAGTCCTACATCATCCCCTAGTTTCGTTAATTTTACTTCTGGTAGTTTACATAAGCAATATTTTTCAAGATTTTCTATAATTTTTTCTAGAAGTAAATCTGCATTGTTCATTATAATTCTCCCGCCAAGAACAATGATTTCAGGGTCAAAAATGTTTGCAAGATTTGCCAAACCAATGCTGTTATACTTGCAGATTTCCTCAATTATAGCGCTGCAACCTCCTTTTTCTCTCGCGTATTTGAAGAAATATTTTGCATCAAAATCCTTAGAAAGCAATTCTCTTGGACCGTTTTTAGTGAGTTCTATATAATACTTTACGAATCTTGGAATGGAGTTGCCGCCACAAAAAGCTTCCCAGTGCCCATATCCACCACATGAACATTTAAGCTTGGAGCTTGCATCTATAACCATGTGTCCGATCTCACCAGCGCTTCCACTTTTCCCTAGAACGAGTTCGTTGTTGCTTATAATCCCTCCACCAATTCCAGTGCTTATAGTAACATAAATAACGTTTCTGCAGCGATTTGCACAACCAAACTCTTTTTCCCCGACAACAGCTGCATTACAATCATTGATAATTAGAGTAGGGATTCCAAATTTTCTTTCTATCTCCTCCTTGATGACTAAGTTTCGAATGTTGCTCAGATTTGGTACGCTTACGAGCATTCCTTTACCCATATCCACAACTCCTGCCATGCTCAATATTATGGATTCAACCCTCCCATATTTCTCAATAAAATAGCTGATAGCATCGCATAGCTCGGAAATAAATTTGGCAGGGTCATTTGGGGTTTTTCTAAGAATTTTCTCAAAAATTTCATTCTGTCCGATTGCGACTCTAAGATTTGTTGAGCCAATATCAGCAACTATTTTCATTTTCCTAAATACTGCAGAATCCTCTCGTAGGTTTGAGGAGTTATTAAATTTTGACTCTTCATGTAAATTATAATACGTTTAAAGGATAGCAGAGAAACTAGCTTATACCCTTTCTCTCTTGCAATTTCCTTAGCAGTTTTACCATTAACTTTCTGTTCGCGATCAATTACTACAGCAACGCCTTCTATTTTTATATTAACGCCTCTTCTTTTAGCTTCTCTCCTTACTTGCTCGATAGCTATTAATTTAGACTCAAATGTCGTTACTAAGTCATCAACTATAACAATGCTTTCCCCGTCATCCAAATTACCCTCTACAAGCGCATGTTCTCCATAGCTCTTCAAGAAATTTTCCAATTCTTCTAAGTTCTTAACTGGCAATTTTCTAGTGTAGCAGCAAGGGATTCCAGTTTCTAGTGTTATAGCTATAGCTATAGGAACACCTGCCATTGCCACGCCAACTATCTTTGTCACTTCAGGAAACTCTCTTTTAATGAGGCACCCCATTTCTCTTCCAATTAAACTGAGGATTTCCTTAGCGTTTTTTACGCTCGGTAAAAATCTTAAATTTACATAGAACGGACTCCACATTCCAGAAACTAGCTTCCAACCTTTAGGATTATCATCTAAAGTCTTTATTGCATGAATAGCGCATAATTTTTTAACAATTTTATCTAAACTTTTCATTTTAATTTCTACCAGAAATCTATTTTATATAAAACTTTATCTTAATGCGTTGGCATCAATTATCAAATTTGCAAGTTTTTCATTTTAGATAGCAAGACTTCTGTTTCTAAGTGTTTAATGAGTAGAGTGGGGGATGTATAGGTATAATGTCATAATAGACAAGTAAGGCGTCCCAGCCCTATGCTACCTTATGGTAGCAATAATGTTTTTGGTAAAGAACCATATTAGCAGTGAAGGGAGTTAAAATTATTGAGAACTAACACAAGAACTATGATTTCTTCTGCAACTTTAAAATTTTTTATTTTGTATTTGAGTTTAATTTTT
>CAZWFW010000028.1:0-11141 GCA_964633445.1 Candidatus Undinarchaeota archaeon
CTTGTTCATTAGTTTATAAATCCGCAAATCGAAGAATGGGGATTTGGTGAGTTTGGCTAGTGGTGTTTCTAAGTTTCTAAGCAAAAATTATTAAAATGCAACAGTATAAAGTAGAAGTAGCTGTAATAATTGGCAGCAAATCAGATATTGATTTTGCTAAGGAAATCACTCCTAATTCACTATAGAGAAATTTTGTAAAGAGGAATTTATTTATGCAGTTACAGAAAGCTTTGAAGAGAAGGATTTCGAGGACTAAATTATTACTTCGCTCTCCTCAATTTTTGTTAACCTTTCCCACTCTTTCTTGACAGTTTCCTCAATCTTTCTTATATCCTCAGCACTCAAATGCTTAAATCTTCCCTGCAAAGCCAAATAATCCTTAACAGGCTTCAATTCTTTGGGCTTATAGGTTATTCTTAACTTTCCATCTTCAATTTCATAGAGAACCCACATACCGCTTTCAACAGCGAGTTTAGCAACATCTATGGTTTTGCTTGAAGGGAAACGCCAACCAGTTGGACAGGGGCAGTGAACATGTATATAGCTTGGCATTTTCTCCTTAGCTTTCTTTAATTTAACCTCATAATCGCGTAAGTGAGCTATACTTGCTGTAGCGACATAAGGAATCTTGTGAGCAGCTGCAATAAAAGGCATGTCTTTCTTCCACTCCTTTTTACCTATACTAAGCTTGCCAGGTGGTGAAGTAGTTGTCCAGGCACCATAAGGCGTAGCAGAGCTGCGCTGGATGCCTGTGTTATGAACAATAGCGCCATTTGCAATAAAATTATGCTCCTGCTCTACATGCAAATCATAAACTGGCATATAACCTACAAATCTTATTTCTTTTATGTGTTCAACTGTAACATCATCATTACTATCTGCAAAATAATTTCTTTGTTTACATCGAGAAGGATATTTTTCTAAGCTTTCTCTAGAAATCTTTTTTCTTTTACTAAATGCTATGTAATACCACTTGCAATCCTTTAATAAAGGCCTATATACGCACGTTTCCCCTTTTTTTCTTATTTGCTCATGTATTTTTCCAGATCTATAATTTAAAGTTAACAATAAAAGTTTTAGTTTTTCAAGCAGTCTTCTACTTGCAGAAACAACTCTATAGCTTATACCATCTTTATCATAAACCCACCCATCAGCCCTCAGCAAACCTTCAACAAACATCTGTCTTTGGGCTAAAGGCAGACTAAAAATCCAATTTGGAATGTCTTTCTCTCTGGAGTATCCATTGAAACCTAATGAGGATAAGAAGCTTGCTAATGGTTTTGAATAGTAATAAACATAATAATCAGTTTCATAGTTATGTTCTATTCCAAAAATCTCCCTATTTAAATTAATTATGAGCTCCCTCTCCTCAGAGCCTTCTGGGAACGCAAAACCTACCTCCCCTTTATTAATCCTTACCCAACCATCACCTAGGAATAATCCTAGATATAAAGCTAGGTTTTTATTTGTTTTTTCTGGAAATTTAATTTTCTTTTTCCTTTTTCTATATGCCATATGTTTTCTCAAATCGTAGGAAAAACCTCCTCTAATTTCCCTTAAAATAACAATTTTGTCTCCAACTTTTAATTCGCATAACTTTTTCCACTTTAACTTACTTTTCTCTTGAACTAAGAAAGGATGGTTTGGCGTAGCTCTTATATAGCAACTTCCTGTAAAAACTTCATAAACTGGCCAAATACCATTGAAGAGCACAGCCTTTACTCTTTGCTTAACTATTTTCTTTTCCTTTATATTTAAAGATAAAACAACATCTCCAGACTTTATTTTTTCAATTTCTTTTACACCTTTATCGGTAAATATCAATGTTCCTTCTGGCAAGCAATTCATATACGCCTCATTGTCAACGCAAATAAAACAAATTCTGTGCATTCTTTCAAATGCACCAGATAATGCCTGCAAACCAATATCTACAGTACCTCCATCCCCAGCAATTGCCAAAACATTATAATTCTTACCAAGTTTTTTTAAAGCAACCTCTATGCCTGAAGCGACAGAAGCAGCATTTTCAAACAAACTATGAATATATGGTACACGCCAAGCTGTATGGGGATAATCGGTAGATACTATCTCTAAGCAACCTGTAGCGTTGACAACTATCGTATTCTTGCCAAAAACTTCTAATGCCTTTCTAACAGCTAACGGTAATGCACAACCAGCACATGCTGAATGACCTGGGGTGAATAAGCTCATAGAAATATTGTAGTCAATATTAAATATTAAACTTTAGCTGCATAGAACTTAGCGATTTCCAGAACCCAATCATTTTCTAAACCCTCTCAGCCGTATATTGCTTTAATCAGCACAATTATTGCGAGAGTCACAACAAATAGTGAGAGCCAAATTTCTAACCTCACGGCTTTGTCTCCAAAGACATTAAGCTGCCTATTCGGACTCAATTATTGAGCCAACAATTACCGTTACAGCAGGAAGAAATGGTACATCGCCTCGAGACCAGAAAACAATCGCTACTACGATTGACGTGAAAATAGTTGTAAACCAACAATAAGTTAAAAGACTGCTTATTCGAAAGATTTATATATAGGTTTAAAATGGTTTATTTAAATCTTAAAGAGATGAAAAAGATTGGCAAAATATTATTTGTGAAAGAAAATAAGGCGGTTGCCAAATTGAGCAGACCAGTAAAGCTTGGTTTAGCAGTTTATTCGAAAAATAAGGTGGTTGGTAAAATTGTTGATGTATTTGGACCAGTTAGCGCACCTTATGCTGAAATAAGGTTAGATGATAAAATCGGATTAGGAAAAAATGGTAAAGAAGAAATCTATGCGTACTGACGTTTGTCCTGAATGTGGATCAACAGAAATAGTTGTAGATGAGAGGCATGGTGAGACCATTTGCGCAAAATGTGGTTTGGTTATTGATGAGAAGTTAGTAGATACTGGGCAAGAGTGGCGTGCCTTCGATCATGATCAAAGAATGAAGAGAGAACGAGTAGGTGCAAGCTTAACATATATGAGGCATGATAAGGGGTTAAGCACATTGATTGGAAGAAGTGGTTATGCTGAGTTGTATAAATTTGAGCCAGAGAAAAGAAAGCAGATAATAAAGCTGAGAAGGTGGCATAAGCAAATTTTATCAGCAACAGAAAGAAATTTGAGGTTTGCATTATCCGAGTTAGATAGGATTGCCAGCTATTTGGATTTGCCAAGGAATATTAGGGAAGAGGCTGCAATGATTTACAGGAAGGCCGTTGAGAAAGGTTTGGTTAGAGGCAGAAGCATGGAAAGTGTAGTCGCAGCAGCGATATACGCTGCATGTCGCCAGCATGATGCTCCTAGAACTTTAGATGAAATTGCTGAAGCATCGGGAATTAAAAAACGTGAGATTGGAAGAACATATAGATTTCTAACTAAAGAATTAGGGTTAAAGTTACTACCAACCAGCCCCATAGACTATGTACCAAGATTTGCAAGTGCTTTAGGATTGAGCGGTGAGGTGCAAGCAAAGGCTATTCAAATATTAAAGGAAGCTATGAAAAAAGAGCTAACCGCAGGAAGGGGTCCTACTGGTGTGGCTGCCGCAGCTATATATATAGCTGCAACTTTATGTGGTGAAAGAAGAACACAAAGGGAAATTGCAGAAATAACAAGAGTCACAGAGGTGACCATAAGGAATAGATACAAGGAACTTATAGAGAAGTTGGGATTAGAGGTGGAGGAGGAAGGCGAAAAAACCGAGAGAAAAGGAGTTGATATTCTCCATTAAGATTCTTACTTATAGTTTGCCAAACCCACTATTCATTGTGTATAATCATCATCCTCTTTTAGTTTATCCTAAATAAAAACCGTGAACTTTCTTAGTGACGTTATATAAGCAAATTTTATAAATTTTATAAACATGAAACATAGTAATATTTATATTTATTTTGTATAAGATTTCTTAAGCAAAAAGGTGAGAGAGATGCAGCAAGCTAAAAAAATTACATATGCATCGGATGAGGAATTAGAGGAATTACTTAAAAGGAGAACTACTACAATAAAGGTTGTTGGTGCAGGAGGGGCTGGTAATAATACGTTAAATAGGCTTGCAGAGGTTGGTATTGAGGGTGCTGAGACAATAGCAGTAAATACTGATGCTCAAGATCTGCTTTATACAAATGCTGGTAAAAAAATATTAATAGGCAGGGAAATTACTGGAGGATTGGGTGCTGGTTCAGACCCAAAAATTGGGGAAGAAGCCGCGAAGGAAAGTGAAGCTGATATAAAGGAGGCTTTGCAAGGGGCAGATATGGTTTTCATTACTTGCGGTTTAGGAGGGGGCACAGGTACTGGTTCAGCTCCAATAATTGCTGAGATTGCTAAGAAGCTTAAAGCCTTAACAATTTCAGTAGTGACCTTGCCATTTTCTGTGGAAGGTACATTCAGATATGAAAATGCTATGTATGGGTTAGAAAAGCTTAGAGATGCTAGCGATACAGTAATTGTTATTCCAAACGATAAATTGTTAAATATTGTTCCAGAGTTACCATTAAACGCTGCATTTAAAGTTGCTGATGAAATTTTAGTAAATGCCGTTAAGGGAATAACAGAGCTGGTAACTAAACCTAGTTTGGTTAACTTAGACTTTGCAGATGTAAAAGCGATTATGAAAGAGGGAGGTACAGCGATGATTGGGCTAGGAGAATCCGATGCTGACAACAAGGCGATGGATGCCGTTGAAAAGGCACTAAATAACCCCTTACTTGATGTTGATATCACTGGTGCAAGGGGTGCTTTAATTAATATCGTAGGTGGGCCAGATTTAACATTGGAGGAAGCAAAGGTTGCTATGGAGGCTGTGTCTGATAGACTTGATGCAGATGCAAAAATTATTTGGGGCGCAAGGATTGATAAGGAATTGCAAAATTTACTTAGGGTATTAGTAGTAGTTACAGGATTAAAACCGCATACTCAAATCCTAGGGTCGAGGGAATCCGAATCAAAGGAAGAGATAGAGAAAGAGCTAGGAATCGAATTTGTTGGATAAAAAGAAAATAAGGGAATATATAAGAGTGCTGAAAGTAGCTAGGAGACCTAGTACTAAGGAGTTTCTAGCTATTCTAAAAATTGTTGCAATAGGTACAATACTAATAGGATCTATAGGGCTGATCATTACAATAATCTCAACACTACTAGCATGAGCCTTGAGGAGAAATACAAGCAAGATATATTACTGTTTTTGAAAGAAAAGCCGAGGGGATTTTGGGAACTTTCTGGCATATGCGAAGTTCCTTTTAATGACTATGTTAAAATTGTAAACGAATTTCTAAGGAATGGTTACATTGCTATAGACTCCTCAAAAAACTTAATTATTACCGAAAAAGGTAAGGAACTTATTAAGGATTTAGATTTAAGAGATTTCAAATGCAAAGCCTGTAAGGGTAGAGGGTTTCTAGTATTTAAGGAAATTGACGAAGTATTTAAAGAAATCGCTAAAGATAGGCCTAAACCCATCGGCGAATTTGATCAGGGGTATCAAACAACAGATAGTAATCTAGCAAGATTGGCATTTATGTACAACCATGGTGACGTCAAAGGCAAAAACATCCTTGTACTTGGTGATGATGATTTGATGAGTATTTGCCTAGCCTTAGCAAAAGCAAAGCACATCGTTGTTGTGGATATCGATAGGAGATTGGTAAATTTCATTGATGAAAAAGCAAAGGAATATGGTTTGGATATTGAAACCTTAGAGCTTGATTTAAAAAACCCTTTACCTAATGATTTTATTGAAAGATTTGATGTTTTTGTAACAGACCCTCTGGAAACTATAACTGGATTTAGAATAATGGTTGCTAGGGGAATTGCGGCAGTAAAAATCGGTTCAGCAGGTTACTTTGGTTTAACTCTAATTGATTGCGGTTTAAAGGATTGGCTTTCCTTTGAAAAAATGATACTTGATTGCAACGCAACCATAGTATCTGCAATTCCATCTTTTAGCTATTATGAGGTTTGGGAGTATATTAAGGATAGAGGAGAGCATTACAAACTTAGTGATGAGGAAAAGCTATTTATTGCGCAGAGAGTCGAGCAATCGTGGCTATCCATACCTAAGGAATTAAGGCAATTAACAAACAAGCCATGGTACACATCAACTTTTTTCAGAATTGTTAAAGTTGGGAAATTTAACTGGAATGAAGGTCTAACGTAGGTTACTTCTTAAAAAATGAGAATAAAATACTATGCAAAACTGAGGGGTGGTATAAAAACTCATGTAGAGTATCTTCTGAATCATTTCAATGCAACACTCGTAACTTCTGAAGTGGTATTGGATTTTTACGATGGGACTTATAGCATAAGCAGAGGTATGAGATTGCTGAAAAAGGAGATGCAAAGCTGTGATATTTTTCATATACATCATGCAGCTAATTCTCTTGAATTATTCATTCCTTTTATAGTGAAAGGTATGAATGAAAGCCCAGTAATAATAAATACCTTTCACACTCCAACAGGGGAATGTATGCTTTCGATAGTTCCGAATACCTATATGAAATTAATAGCCAAACTCTATAAAAGCGTTTCCAGCAAGTTTATTGTTACTGGGATCAGGCAAAAAGAAGTGATTGAAGATATTGTAGGTGATAACCTTGTAGTCATCCCAAACGGTGTGGATACGGAAAAATTTAAAAAGAAAAAAACAAGGAGGTTTTTTAAGGATTTTACCGTTGGATACCTAGGAAGACTGCACATGGAAAAGAACGTTCTCTCCTTGATTAAGGCATGCAAAAGAGCTGAAGTGAACTTGGTAATTGCAGGTAAGGGGATACAGTATAAGAAAATTAAAAAAATGGAAAACGAAAGATTGAAGGTTTTAGGATTTGTTAGAGATCCCGTGGAGTTCTATAATGCAATAGATGTTTTTGCTTCACCATCGTACTTAGAGGGACATCCCTATACAGTTCTAGAGGCAATGAGCTGTGAAAAACCAATAATAGTTTCAAATTTTGGAGGCGAGGAGAATGTTTTAAAGAACTGCGGAATTGTATGTGGAACAAAGGTTATGGATATTCTTGAAGCGATAAAGGAGATTGAAAAAGAAGATTTGGAGAAACTAGGAAAGAATGCGAGAAAGCTTGTTGAGGAAAAATATAACTTGAAGGATCAGATCAGGAAACTCGAGGAGCTTTATAGATCTGTTTTTGGATAATTCTTAGATTTTAAGAGCAAAATGAATGAATTCTCTGGTATTAGCTGTTTTCTTCTTTCTCGTTAAAATTCAAATTAAGATACTTAATTATACCTTTAACAAATTTCTCAACAACTTTAATTTTTTCGCATGCCATAATCAAGTCTTTCTTTGTTACGTAGCCATAAACATGAGCAATTTTGTTCCTTATATCCACCAATTCTACCAGATCATCTACTATTTCTTTTTGGATAACCCCCTCCTTAGCCAGTATTTTAAATATGTCCTTGTAACTTGATGGTAATTCAAAGTCTCTTTCGCTTATAATATGGTTTCCCAGATTTATACACTCGTTAACAATTTGCTCAACAAGAAATGCTACCGCATATTCCTCCTTAAAATCTTTCAGCTTTTCCTCTGTTATTGGCATAAATTCTTTTAACTTAAGATAATAGCTTTCAAGCTTTTTCAGAATTGTATTAACTTTTAACCTATTGACCATCTTCCCTTTTCCTTTCTTATTCTAAAATATTCATCCCAAATCCATTTTTGCTCAAGATATTCTCTTATAGTTCTTTCTTTTAATTTTTTAAATTTTTTTTCATCATTCATTATCAAAACTTTACCTTTTAAAACTTCATACTTTATATAGAGCGGTAAATCGGAAAAGAGAGAAACATTCACCTTTTTACTCCCATATCCGTAAACTTCCATTCTTTTGCTATAATCATAATTTTCATCATCTATTACGCAGATGTCAATGTCAGAAAGTGGTGTCTGCCTTTCTTTTGTATAAGATCCAAAAATCACGACTGCTATAACATATTCCTTCTTTTTAAATTCATCAATAAGTCTTTTAAGCATAATTTAATTGTAATTGGTTTCAACATTATTTTTATCTTCGCTGCTTGCAAGACCCCATGCATGAGCATGGAAGTTGGGCGGTAGCTTTAAATACCCGAAACTTAACCAAATTTTCAGGAGATGCTCCCGAAGAAAGAAGTTCAGCTAACGATTGTAGGAAAAGCTTTCAAGCCAAATAAGAAGAAGGTTTTAGTCTTAAATAAGTGCTTAAGGGAGTATTTCAAACTTGTGAATTGGTATCTTAGCTTCAACTCAACATCAAAAGTATTTTTGCACAGAAGCTTCGTCCGTAAGGTGGAGTAGCACAGTTGGAGGTGATAAAGTGAAAAAAGGAATAAGCATAAGTTTTGAGGCGCTGATAGCGATTTTTCTCGCAATATTTGCATTAGTTGTTTTTCTAATATTCTTTACAGGGCAATGGGATAAGGGTGAAAATGCTACGAGAACATTAAAAAACGAAACTGAATATGGGCTAGAGCAAGCAAGAATAAGGTGTGAGTGGCTTTGCACTTTATGCAGAGTTAAGGGTGTTGATTCAGATCCTTGCAAAAATTATACTCAAGCTGGTTATAAAGAAGGTGTTGGCTTTGTTTATAGCAACCCCGATATAAAATGTAGCGAATTGCTTGGCAAAGATGTTGTTGAGTGTTACTAATGCTCAGGTAAAATCAAGTTTGAAATTCCTGATAGGTATAATTCTATCAATTTTGGCTGTGATAGTAATCATATACATGGTTTACGTAAAATTAAAATATGCAATGCCGATCCTGCCATGGAGCAGTTGAAAGCTATCTACTTCTTTTAGTATTCCTTATTTTAGCCATCATAATAACACTTGTTCTAGCAACTATTATAAAAAAGGGTGAGGATCTCCCATACTCTGCTGAAGCTCTAAAAAACGAGTGCAGAATGAAGCAAGACGAGACCAATTGTGAATACTGGAAATCTCTGTTTTTTGGAAAGAATGAAGAGGTATATCCCAGCATTTGTGTCCCTTGGGTCAAAAAAAGTTTAAAAGGTTATGATAAGGATGCAATAATTAGAGAGATCGCAAGTTGTGTTATGGAGTGCATGGAGATAATCAGATGCGGAGATCAAGTTTGTTGCATATTTACCAACGTCGACACTAGCGTAATTACGTCACCAACATTTGAATGCGAGCTCGCTAAATATTTAAATGATACATACGAGTTATGTGGAAAGAGAATCGGTGCATTTTACAATGCAGGAGATAATGATTGCGGTATATGCGATAGCTTCAACTGCAGCAAGTGTGGCAGTAATAGCATAGACGTTAATATCACGCATGCCTCCTCAACAATTTATGTTTGGTTTGAAGGAGTAATAAGAAAAGGAGACAGAAAAATAGAAAGCAAAGTTATAAAAATTACAGATACAACTAATGATATTGACTTTAAGGATAGGATGGATTTCCTAAAATAAATGGCAGCTGAAGAATACTTAGGGTTTCTTGCTAAAGCAATTTTCCTAATTCTTGTAGTTATAGTTATTGTTATTCTTGCTCAGCAAGTTTCAAGCGGTGTTTCTGAGAAGGCAGGTGGTTTGGCAAATTGGTTTCAACAATGCATATTATGCAGTATTTGGAATTTTTTAGCTGAGTTTTTTAGTCAATGGTGGGCACGTCCTTTTGCAGGAGGGTCATATATCTTAGGTTTTCTAGAAGGATGGCTTAAGTGTGCTGGATTTGCACCAGATAAACCATTAATTTATATTAAAGATTTAAATTTAACAATCAGTGATGATGAAAGCAAAAACAAGCTTGCTGAGGAAGTTGCTGATTGTATAATTGAATGTGCTAAAAAAGCGAGATGTCCAGATGTTATTTGCTGTGTATTTACAGGAATTAACTTTACTACTGATTATGAGGATTTTGAATGCAGAGTAACTCATTATTTATATAATAGGGGTTATTGCAATAAGAAAGTGGGAATATTTAGCAACTTTAGCAATAATGATTGTGGAGGAGATTCTTCATGCATGACTGGCTTTAGTTGCAGTAACTGTGGATCTGAAAATAATATAATATTTACAGGTATCTTTGCGGACGGTGTACAAACCAGTGAGAAAGGTTACCATTGCATTTATGTTTTTCTGAATAGATGGGGTTCTGGTGACATTAAAGAAGCAATTGGAAATGTTGGTTTAACTAAGGAGATAAAGGTTGGAGATGAAGAGCAATTATGGAGAGTATCCTGCCAATCCTCTGCAAGAAAAATGGCTATATATTGCAAAAAATGATAAAGAGAGGTGTGACAGGAAACCTCATCTGGGTGCTAGTTGCTATTTTTTTGGTAGTAATCTTTATAGTGATTTGGTTAGGATGGTTTGGAGATGTTGGTAAGGATCTAATTAATAAAATTAAATCCCTGCCAAATCTTTTGGGTAACATAACAAACATAACAAGCTAAAATGGAGTCGAAGTTACTTAAGGTTTTAGCACTAATCTTCCTAGCAATTCTTTTGCTTATAGTAGCATTTGAATTTTTAATAAGCGAGAGAGCCCAAGGGGAATCTCTGCTAAAAGTGCTTTTAGGAAATATAACTGAAAAGATTATTAATGCGATAAGCGAATAATTTTAATGCAATGATTTCATTGCCAGGTGGGGCAATAATCGGCTTAATACTTGCTATTATAATAATCATTATTGGAGCACTTTTGATAAGTAATATTGTAAATTTTGCAAAATCCCAAGACGATGTTTTAGCTGAAAGTTACTTTGAGGCTTTAGCTCAGGCTATAGATAGGGCTTGCAATACTGGTGAAGCTGAGCAGACTGTTTGGTTACCAGAAGGATATATTATTTCAATTAGCGATCATGAAGGATGTGACGATGGTACAGTCTATTTTGGCATTCCTTGCGTAATAAATGGAACTTCGTACGAAAACAAAACTATTTGCTTAGTTAAATATTATAAGGTTATAGCTTGTTATTACTTGCCCAAACATCTCAGTGATTGTGAGGAAAACTATACTATAGAGAAAGCAGAATTTTTGGGTTCATTATCAAGTTTTATTATTTGGAGCGGAGGACCAAAAAAAGTAATAATTAAAAGAAAAGGGAATGTGTTGGAATTTAGATACTAAAAATGCAGTCAGTGTATTACATCATTGC
>CAZWFW010000028.1:11241-14806 GCA_964633445.1 Candidatus Undinarchaeota archaeon
GGGAATGTGTTGGAATTTAGATACTAAAAATGCAGTCAGTGTATTACATCATTGCAGCCATAACAGGCTTGATTTGCGCAATAATTCTAGGGATGTTTATGTATAGCCTAACAAAGGGCATGAGTAGTTACGTGGAGAATGATATTCTAGTTAGGCAGATTGCATGCCTTGCCACTTTGCCATACTTTGTGCCAGAGAATGCTACAATCGCTAGCGAATTCAACGTAAGAAAATTCAACGCAACAATCAGCAAGGGTGAGGTTACCGTGGATAATAAGCTTTACTATTTTCCAGTAAACAACAACATAACGTTTAATCAAACCATAAGTTTTCAAAATAAGGCTTTGGTTGAGTTCAAAAAGATGAAAACATATAATGCCACGCTTGCAAAATTCCTTGAAAAAATCAAAGCTAAAGTTACACCAATAATCTAATTATGAGAAAAGGTATACAACTAGTTGACATCGTAGGTGTGTTCTTTCTTTGCCTTCTAATAATCTTTGCATTTCTTTATTTAACAAAAGGTGTTTTTAGACTTGAAGTTACTTATGCTTTAAAGGATGCTGAATTTGAGGCAAGAAATGGCATACAGATTCTAAAAAACTGTGATTTGTTAACATATTTTGAAGATTTAGGCAATGGGAATAAAACAGAGCTTAGAGGTGTATTTAATAAAACGAAGCTAGATGCTGCTGTTACACTATACAATAGCACAATCCTTCCTTGCTTAGAATATCCAGATTACGCATATAGAGTAACAGTTTGTCTTGGCGATCTATCAAATAGCAAAAATTATTGGCAAAATTGCTGGGAGTTCGGTGAGGATCTTGTTAAGTATTGGCCCGATCTTCTTACAGATGTTACTGAACCAATAACAATAATGGTTAACTCAACTCCATACCCTGGATACATAAAAGTAACTGTTGCTAGGGATGCATTTAGGGAGATAGTGTGGCGTGCGGAAAAACTCTGGGATTTTGGAAGCGTTGGCGATACTGAGGAATTTGAAATAAGAACAAAAGTTTGTTCAGGAAATTGTAAAATATGGCTAAACACGTCGCAACAATTGTGTGTTGAATACAGCGGCTTTCTTGTGCACCCTTTATATCTAAGCGTCTACTACTACTCAGATGTCATTTGCAGATACAGTAGAGCACCACTGGATATGCCATCAACTTATAACGTTAAAAAAGCTTTTAATGTTACTCTAGTAAGAAATTTGAATAACATTACAATTATAATAAAGTGATGAAGGGAATGATAGATGTTCCTGTTGCTATTTTCATCGTTGCGCTTATACTAACAATTTTTATAGGTTTTAGCAAAGTGTTTGAGATAAAAAATCTTCTAACTTACTCAGTTTCACTAATAGAGCTACAAGAATCATCGATGCAGGATTTAGCAATTGTGTTTGCGAGATCATGCTTAGGAACAAAGTTATACAACGTATCATGCCTATGCCAGGTTGGTGAATTAATAGGATGGGGTATTGTAGATCCTAATGGCACATGCAAATGCAAATCCATAGCAAACGTCTCCACAAATTTAAACGAAACTGCTTCAGCAATCTTTTTCTCAATTCCTCCTTCAGCAAGAATTGAAGCGTTAAATTTTAATATTACATATCATGATAAATCTTTGGCTTGTGCTTATTCCAACAAGCCAAACATCACTCTGGATACAGATATAATACTACCATTACCCTATAATGAGAACAGCACGCTATCTCTATCAGCTAGAGTTTACTTAAGGGTATGGTGAAATTGGATAGAAAAGCCCAGGCGACAACAATATTCGCAATGTTTGTTGTGCTATTTATAATTGTTCTTGCTTACATCATTGCAACATTCACTCAAGCTAAGCAATCAAGATACTTCATGAGGGAATCTATAAGGGAAGATTTTCTGTCAAAGTTGAGAGTGTTGGATGAGTATAAGCTCTTCCAAGAGTTAAGTTTAAGATATGCAGCATACCAAGCAATCGATAACCTTGCAAGGCAAGGGGGTTATTGCTTAAAGAATTGCGCAAATGCAACTGCTAATTCTTTTGGCTATATGGAAAATGGCAATTACACTGTTGCAACCTGGGTAAACATAAGCGCTAGCAATAATATTTTAGCAACGATTTTTGATGAGCAAAGTATTGATAAGAATCAAACAAGTTTTCTTGATGATGAAACATGGTATTATTTTGCAAAGTATTTGGATGCTGCAAGGGAAGCATTTCCAGAGTTAAGCATACCTAGCCATTTTATTGAGCTTAAAGTAAATCAAACAAACAAAACCACGTTCATCGTTCCCTTTTCAGATTCCACTAACGCAAGCGTTTTTTATGATAACTATGTTAACAAATTGGCTGATTTCAATGTTACGAGGGTACTATTTTATTATAATAGCGTTAATAACACGCTTAGCATAATTTTCTATGTTAACGCAAGCAATTTTGATGTAAAATTTGATATTGATGGACTAGATCATCATTGCAAATCCTGCATAATTATTTGCAAAAACTGTACTGGAGGTGACGATATAAATAAGAATTTTGCTAGATGGCAAAGCTCTACGCAGGCATCCAAGGGGGGTGTAATTGAAGGCATGACTTTTAAAAACTTAACTTTAACTATCTGTCCATCATTGCTTGATAATACTGAAAACTGGCAAATCCTTGGCTATGACTATAAAAAAGGTTTTACAGCTATAAATTTGAATAAGAGCTTATGCGTAGAAATTAAAACTTTGCCAAATCCAATAGAAGCAAAGGAAATAGGCGGCAAGCCATCTACAACAAAAGAGTATAAGGAAGTGTATAGGGGAACTTTAATTTTTGATGCTATGCATAGCTATGGAACTTGCGATGATTCTGGCAACCCCATTTACACACCTCTCAGCAGAAAAATTTATGTACCTCTACCTACTTCAGGCGTAACACACGTGAAGCTAACATTAAAACCAAAATGGATTTGGGTTGTTAGGAATTATACAATTTTTCCAAACAAAGTTTTTGGTGGATGGGAACCCTATAATGAGAATCATCAGTGTCAAGAGGATAAAATCAAATACTTTTATGTAGATGAGGGATTGTATAGGGAGAACAAAGTTAGACATACTTTCATTCTATCGCAAAACGGGTATAGCTTTATCATTCACCCTATAAGAGGCACGCAAAATGTTTCATATTACTACTCCCCTTTTAAGGAAGACAAGACTAGTGTGCTTTATCTTTACTACGATGAAAGTAATGATGAATTAAGCTTAGTTATGCATCATAATAATGCTAGCAGTGACTATGCAAGAATAAACTTCGATTTTACATTAACTGGAAATTATGGCAATGTCCAGCCAGAACCTAAGGAGGATTCTAATGATAACTTAACGCTAAGCTATGGTAGATGGGAAGGTACTGGTGCGCATGGCGGCATTCTTAGAAATTTCAACAAATTTGATTACTGGAGTTTGCAAATTTGTCCTCAAGAGTTTCATGGTATAGATAAATGGGAATTTTTAACTGATGAGCAAGGCTTGCAAAGCATAGCATTGAATAAAAGCGCATGTTTAAACATTAGCAT
>CAZWFW010000029.1:0-14630 GCA_964633445.1 Candidatus Undinarchaeota archaeon
TTGCAGCTTTATATAACTTATTTTATGCAAGGAGGTGATAGGTTGACAGGCTCGTCATTTTGAAAGAAAGGCAATTTATACTTTGAGCAATAACAGGATTGAAGGTTTGATTTCATGGCTGAGAAATAGATATAGGAAGTTTCGTGGTTTTAAGAACATGGAGAAATTTTCTTTGTTTTTGAACTTATGGGAAATTAATTGGATGATGGATTAAAAAATCTTTGGTTTTGTTGTGAAATGCTTGCCTTGAGTTAGATGGATTTTATATGTTTTATGGCGTAAAGCCTCTTGTTTAGTGAAAACCAATTAACTAGTTAACTATAAATAGCAAAGATCTCTAACGAAGCAGCTTCTCAATTCCTGAAATCCCATCTTTTCTAAAAAACAAAAAATCTAAAACATAATTAAAATCCTCGCAATTATTAACTATGCTTTTAATTCTTTAAGCTTTCTCTGCACAAATTCTATAAATTCAGGATCCTTCATCAAAATATCAATTACAGCACTTGTAATTTGCTTTCTCTTCTCAACATCAACTATAGCTTCTATAGTCAAAGGCACTCCACATTTTGCACAGTATTTCCCAGAGGGATCATTGATTGAGTTGCATCTTGGACACAACATCTTAAACTCTTGCCCTCTATTTTTCTTTACCTCTATACCATTAGCTCTTAGAATTGCTTCATCAACATCTCTACCACTTAAATGCACGTATCTAGCAGCCATCTTGCTATCCATTTCTCATCCAAAGTAAATCTTTAATTGCTGCTCAGTAAGCACTTTTGCAAGCTCTGTGGCTGCTATGTCTAAATAGATGAGGATAAATATCTTTATTAATTTTGGCTTTCTTTGCCAAATCTTTTAGCAATTTTAAAACACACTTCTATGAGTTAAAGGCTTGTTTTTAGATTTTCTTGTAAATCCAACCCAAAGAAATGCATTTCCATCATCTTTAAAAGGATGTTGAGAAATCCATTGAGCCAATACTGGTGCACTCGCAGCGATCCTTATTCTGCGCATGCCAGTTTTTCCTTCAAGCACAACAACTGCACCACATATTCGTCAAATTTAACAGTTAAAACTAATGCTTTATCTTGTTTGTTTGAGTTGGCAGCTTATTTTTGGATATCTAAAGCATAGGTTGAGGTTTGGGTGGTACCAGAAGACTTATCGAAATGTTTTTATAGACACTTCCACAAAGCTATTAGCAGGGGGAGGAGTTTTTTGCTTCTCTCCTAGAAGGTGGAAAAGGTGAAAGTAAAGGGCAAAAATAAGTATGGAGCTAAGCCTGTTAAGGTTGGTGATGTGTTAACTGTAACTATAGAAGGACAGGGAAGCAGGGGAGATGGTATAGCAAAGGTAAAGGGATTTGTTGTATTTGTTCCTGGTGCTAGGAAAGGGGATATGCCAAAAGTGAAAATTAAGTATGTTGGAAAGAATTTTGCTACGGCAACAATTTTAAGCGAGTGATCCCCTTCTTTTTTATTTTTATCTTTATACAAATAAACTTGTTAACTTACACAAATTTTTTAAGTCGAGTGCACTTTCTCTTTCTATGAGAAATGAAGATCTGGAAAACTTTTTGATGGAAAAGCTTGATGATGACTTTAAGGCAATTTATGTATTAATGAGTATTGCCTACACTCCAACACGTGAAAAAGCCTGGGCAAAATGCGGAAATTCTGTTAGGGACTTATGGGCTAAATCTGCGAATCTAACGTTAAAGTATAAATACAAAAGGAACCTTACCAAGGAGGAGAGAGAAAAAGTGATTGAGGAAGTTTTTAGTAAACTTTTTAGTTTAGATTTTGGTAATAACTATGACAAGGATTTGGAAAGTCTAAAAGACGTTATTAAAAAATTTAAAGATAGACTAATTGAGAACATAGAGTTTGACAAGTATTCGAAAGAATTAGCCTATGTTAAAGTTTTTGAAAGGTTAAACCCAGAATGTTATGGGGAGAATGCAGTAAAGTTATATTCTGTAGATTTTGATCTCGGAACTCCTCTAAAAAAGATCGCAGGAGATCTGGGGAAAGAAAAAACAGTTGCAAGATTAGGATTAGGATGGAAAGCCTTTGGTGTCTTTTCAGGATCTGCAAAATTTCCAAAAATGGCAATTAGTTGGGTAGAAAGTTGTGCTGGTGTTTTTAGCGGATATGTCTCCAGTAGTTGTAGGGAAGATATTTGCATAGTTATACCTACCTTTATTTACGAGACAATCTGTGAGAAATTGAGACCAGAGATAAAAGAAGTTATGGAAATATTTGAGACTAAAAGTAAATTTTCATTTATTTTTGAAGAGGAAGAGGAGGAAGAAAATGTTCATGAAAAACTTCAATATGTTATTGGGACTCATCCAGAACTTGTAGAAGCCGGTTTAAAAATATTGGATGAGGAGGTAGAAACACCAATGGGTAGAATTGATTTGTTAGGAGAGGATAAAGATGGTAACTTGGTTGTTATAGAGATCAAAACAGGAAAGCCTGAAGAAAAAGCTTTAAATCAGTGTTTGAGATATATGAGATGGGTAAAGGAAAATTTAGCAAAAAGTGATCAAGATATAAGAGGAATCATTGTAGGGGAGGAGAATAACAAATATCTCTCTTACACTGCAGATATGATTCCAAATTTAGAAATTAGGATAATACCACGAAAAAGTTGGAAAACATTATTTAAATCTAAGGTTTAGGAATTCGATTTTTGCAAAAATTATCTATTTATCAAATCGTAAGCTGCTTCCCTAGCTTTTCTTATAACTTCCTCTTCATCGAGAGTTAAAACTTTTTTATTCCTAACAACGACCTCACCATCTATTATAACAGTATCAACACAGGAACCGTTTGCTGCATATACGATATTTGACATGATGTTATGGATGGGGTTCATGAATGGGCTATTTAGATCAAGTAGAATGATATCTGCATCTTTTCCAACTTCTATGCTACCGGAGTTCATCTCAAGGAATTTTGCAGCGTTAACAGTCGCCATTTCCAAAATTTGATAAGCATTTATAACATCGGGCTTGTAGACATTAATTTTTGGTAAAAGCGAGGCAACCTTCATCTCCTCGAACATATCTAAATTGTTATTGCTTGCGCAACTATCTGTGCCTATTGTCACATTAACGTTATTTTTAAGAAAAACGTGTACTGGGCATATGCCAGAGGCAAGCTTCATATTGCTTATTGGATTATAAGCTATACTTACCTGTTTTTTTACTAAAGTAAAAACCTCCAACGGAGAAAGCCATACACAATGTGCGAGCAAAACATCTTTATCCAGAAAACCTATAGAATTTAAATATTCGACTGGTCTTTTACCAAACTTTCTTCTTACCTCTTCAACCTCTTTTCTGGTTTCTGAGCAGTGAATCGTTATTTTCAAATTTTCTTCGTTTGCAAGTTCTCTAACTTCAAGCAACATATCTTTTGAGCAAGTATAAGGGGCGTGGGGTCCTAATAGCGGTTTTATTTTCCCATTTCCGAATTTTTTAATGAAATTAATAAATTTTTTTGTCTTCTTTAGCTCAACTTCACGTCTTTTACTGCTAAATAAATCTATCATTCCATAAGAGAGGAAAGCTTTAATTCCGGCTTCTTTAACAGCTTTAGCAACATCCTCCATAAAAAAGTACATGTCAACAAAGCAAGTTGTGCCAGTCTTTAGCATTTCTAAGCAACCAAGCAATGCTCCAACATAGCAATCATAACCTGTTAATTTTGCTTCGAGAGGCCATATTTTTTCTTTAAGCCAGACATCCAATGGTAGATCATCAGCGAATCCTCTAAATAAGGTCATTGATAGATGGGTGTGTGCGTTAATTAAGCCAGGCATCGCAACCTTGCCTTTACCATCCAAAATTTCCTCGTCTTTCCCTTTAACTTTATCCAATTCCTTTCTGGGGCCTATTTCAGCAATTTTACCTTCCTCAACGAGGATGGCCCCATCTTTAATAATTTTTCTTTCTGAATCCATGCAAACAACATAATCACATGTTATGAGCATTTTTCTTTAAACTTTAATATTTTGAATTTAAAAATTTTTAACTTCGTTAGAAAGGGACTCCATGCATTAGCAAGGAATGGAAGCTTTGAAGCAGTGACCTCCTCCCCTCGCTATCGCAAGGGGCTTTCACCGGAAGCCATTAGGGGAGGTTGAGGAGTGTGTAGCATGAAGCTACGCTCCCTTTGGGCTGGGTCACAGCGGCCCCTACTACAAGCAAGATTGTAGGAAATAAGAGTTAAACTGTTTCTGCTAGAAACACTTTTGCTTGAAGAGTAAACCAAAGAAATGAGATAAAAAGAAAAGCTAAGCAAGGGAGTTAACATGTCAACTACCACCCATTAAAACGGTGGTTTGCAGGTGAGTCATAGCTCAAATCATTACTCATCCCTGCATTGGGGCGGTTGACAATGCCATTTCGCCCTATCAGCTTGTAACGGAAATTTATATTAAGCAAACCAAATATTTAAATATTACCGCAATCCCCTCATCCGTCTGAGATGGGTGGTCTCCTTGCGGTGATAGTTATGAACCTGCAAGAGCTCAAAGTAGAGGTTGTTAATGCTATAAAAAAAGCTGCGACGACTGTCCCTGAATATGTTGAGGGGAAATTAAAGAAAGCATACGAAGCCGAGGAAGGTGTTGCCAAAAATCAAATTAAAAATATTCTTGAAAACATAAAGATTGCCAAGGAGAATTGCGTACCTCTTTGCCAAGATACTGGTATAGTAACTTTTCACGTTTCTATTAAAGATTTAAAAATAGATCTAACCTCTCTCGAAAAAGTTTTAAGGGAGGCCGTTAAGGAAGCTACAAGCGCTGTTCCTTTAAGACCGAATGCCGTCGATCCTTTGACAAGGGTTAATAGTGGAAATAACGTTGGTGAGGGCGTACCTGTAATTTACTACAGCTCTGGGGAGCGCGATGAGATTGTTATTCATTTAAGGGGGGCTGGGTCGGATAATCAAACATTTCTAAAAATATTTCCACCAACTATTAACAAGGAGGAGGTTGAAAGGTTTATAATTAACTGCACTTTAGAGAATGCCGAGAAGGCGTGTCCCCCTTTAATAATAGGTGTGGGGATTGGAGGGACATCGGATTACTCCTTAATACTTTCCAAAAAAGCTTTGTTAGATAGTAGCGATATGGATGATTGGGAGAGGGAGCTGCTTAGGAAAGTAAACTCCCTTGGTGTAGGACCTATGGGCTTAGGAGGCAAAACAACGGCGTTGAGATTGAAAATAAAGAAGGCTTATTGCCATACGGCAAGTTTGCCTGTTGCGGTGTCATTTAATTGTTGGGCTTTGAGAACAGCAAAAATAAGTTTGGAGAGATTTTTATGAAGGAAGTAAAGCTTCCCGCAAAGAAAGTAGGTGTAAAAGTAGGTGAAACTATCTTAGTTTCAGGCACAATATACACAGCAAGAGATCTTGCTCATAGGAGGATAATTCAGTATATTAAAGATGGTAAGGAACTGCCATTTGATTTGAGAGGATATGCAATATTTCATGCTGGACCAATAGTAAAAAAGGAAAATGATAAATGGAGAATTATTTCTATAGGGCCAACTACGTCAGCAAGAATGGAAGCATTTACTGAAGATTTGCTTAAATATTGCAAACCCTCAATAATTATAGGTAAGGGAGGTTTTAGCAAAGAAACAACAAAAATACTTAGGAGGTACGGTTGTATTTATGCGAGTTTTACAGGAGGATGTTCAGCATTGGCGACGGCATGCATTAGGGAAGTTGAGGAGGTTTATTGGCTGGATTTAGGAATTGCTGAGGCTGTTTGGAAATTGAATGTTGAAAAGTTACCATGCTTGGTTTCTATAGCTGATGGAGAGAACCTCTATGTGAAGGTTAAGGAGGAGGCTGAGAAAGTATGCAAATTAATACTTTAGACGTTCTTGAGGCTCACAAAAGGAAGAGGATTCACCTCGGTTTTAACTTTGAAATTAGAGATAGAAAAGATTTGAGCATTTATTATACACCAGGTGTTGCGGAAATTTGCAAGGAAATTGTTGAAGATGAGAAGAGAGCATTTGATTATACCATAAAAAGGAATTGGATTGCTGTTGTAAGTGATGGTTCTGCAGTTCTTGGATTGGGTGATGTTGGCGCAAAGGCAGCATTACCAGTTATGGAAGGAAAAAGCATATTGTTTAAGTACTTTGCTGGAGTTGACGCATTTCCTATGTGCTTGGAGATGCAGGATGCTGATGAAATAATAAAAACTGTTAGAGCTATAGCATGCCAATTTGCTGGCATAAACCTTGAGGATATCGCGGCGCCTAAATGCTTTTACGTTCTAGAAAGCTTGAAAAATATTGGTATACCAATCTGGCATGATGATCAGCAAGGTACGCTGGTTGTAGTGCTTGCTGCATTAATAAATGCGTTAAAGCTCATAAATAAGGATATTGATGAGTGTAAAGTTGTGATTTCAGGGTGTGGAGCTGCTGGAGGATATGTAGCGAAATTTTTTGCCGAAAATTTAAACTTCGATGATATAATAGTTTGTGATAGTAAGGGTGCTATAAATGAAAGGAGAGAGGATTTAAATGAATTTAAGAGGTATATTGCGAAGATAACAAATAAAAATGGATTTTCAGGAAGTTTAAAAAGAGCATTGGTGGATGCAGACATTTTTATTGGTCTTTCAAAACCCAAAATATTGAAACCTGAGGATCTGAAAGTTATGGGTAGGGATGCAGTAGTATTTTCGCTTTCGAACCCTATACCCGAGGTTTGGCCAATTGAAGACGCAAGAAAATATGCTAAAATCATAGCGACTGGCAGATCGGATTTTCCAAATCAAATAAATAACGCTTTAGCATTTCCTGGCGTATTTAGGGGTGTTATTGATGTTAGAGCTGGTTGCATAAATGAAGCGATGATAATCTCTGCTAGTATAGCGTTAAGCAAAGTTATAAGACCATTTTCCGAGAGAATAATACCAGAACCTTTAGACTGGAGAGCGCATGCAGTTGTTGCTGCTAGTGTAGCTTATGCTGCAATTAAGGAGGGTGTTGCCAAGGAAAAAATTAGGGTTAAAGAGGAAATTGAGAGATTTGCAAGACTGACAATGCTTGAGGTAAAAGACGTTGAGGAATTTGCTGAAAATGCCGAGGTGATTGTTAAAGAAAGCTATAGGGAGGCTATAAAGATTTGAACCTTTATTTTCCATATGGAAAATGAAATGCAAGGAGGTGGGTGGTTAAATTCAAATATTCTTAGAAACTAAAACATCAAGGGAGTTCCCGAATTCTGCGATCAATTTAGTTCATGCCTTAATGAGAAGCATGAGTGAGGAGCTGTGAATCCCGAACTCCTGCATGAAGCCCTTACCGTAAAGGCAGGTGGAACAGGAGAAGCCAGTCCGTAAGGGCGGGGGTAGTTTACTGATGAATCAAAGATACAGAAAGAGGAGGGATATTCTCCTAGCGCTTTTAAGCATTGGTGGAGTATTTTATATGGTGGAAAAGTTCTATTTTGGGATAATTTATGTTATACTAGAGATAACAAATTTTAGCATAAGTATTGAGGTAATGAAATTTTTGATATTTTTCGAGTCAGCATTGCTCCTGATCAATGGATTGTTTATATGGAAGATAGTAAAGTTAAGCAAAGACTACAGCGAATATTTCCTTTTGTTCTTTATAATTGCATTTGTAATAGATTTAGTTTATAAATTTGTTGTGTTCTTTTAAGCTTTGACTAAATTTGCTATTTCTTTAAAATACCTCCATCTTTTGAAAGGGTATTAAATCTAGGTAGTGCAGTTATTTAAAGCTCTCAAAAATAATGTGTTTTAAGTAGAAACTAAAACTAAAAATAAATAAAACCTGCACTTAAAAATGTTTTCAGTTTATGGGGATTATAAGGAGGTTCTTAGAACATTCATAGTTATGCAAGAGAAGTCTGATGAAGATGAGATACCAATTTATGATATTTCAAAGGTAGAGAGAGAATTTTTAGGAAGTTTAGGTGTTTTCAGACAATTGAGAATTCTTAACGCGGAAGTTAAGCTATTTTCCGGAAGGAAGATCGGAGATTCAAAAAATATTCACTTATTCAATGCGGATTTTCCAGTTGTTGAGAATTTGTTTATCACTAAGAATGGAAGCGTTCTATTTCATGTTAGAAAGAGTAAAAGGTTTGAAATTGACGAAAGGGAGATTCTTAAGCTTTTAAGTTCAAATTTCGGTGACATCGGTATAATTGTTGATATGAACCTGGGCTTATGCACGCCAAGAATCGTAAATTTTATAAAAAGAAAAGCCAAGGAAACGATTGCCAGAATACTAGCTGAGGATTTTGAAAAATACTACAATGTTGATTACATAATCTTGAATTTACCTACATTCGAGAGAATTTATAAAAAGCGAATCAAGACAGAAACCGAATTGTTTTCTTCATTAATCCACTTTAGAAATATTTTGAAATCCAATATAGTTCTCACCTGGGGTGGCAAAGGTTGCATTTACTGCGGTGAGGGTGAAATTTTGCATGTTAGTGCATTAGAAAAAAGTGTTGTCAACAGATTTGGTGTTGGGGATGTTTTCCTAGCAACTTTCGCTTACTTCAGAAAAAAAGACATTGCTGAAAGGTTAAAGCTATGCAATTTAGCTTGTAGTATTTCGGTTGGTAAAACTTATCCCTATGTAAATATCGAAGAAATTGAGGATAGCAAACACCTTTTAGATAAAATAAATGTCAGAGAATATAGATTATAAACTTTTAGAAAAAAAGGCTGAAGAAATAAGAAGAAAGTCTATTGAGATGATCGTAAATGCTAAATCTGGTCACGTAGCCTCAACTCTGTCATGTGTTGACATTCTTGTTGCCTTATACTATTCAGTTGCGACCGAGGAGGATATAATTATTTTGTCAAAGGGACACGCCGCTCCAGCTTTGTATACTATTTTAATAGATAAGGGAATTATATCCAAGGAGCAATTTAAGTATTTAAGGCATATTCATGGTATTTTGGAGGGACATCCTTGCGTTGATATTCCAGGAGTTGAAGCCTCTACAGGATCTTTGGGGGTAGGGTTTAGCGTTGCTGTTGGTAGGGCGTTCGCAAGAAAGATTAGAGGCAAACCTGGCATTGTCTATTGTATTATAGGGGATGGGGAAATGCAGGAAGGAATTTGCTGGGAATTGTTTGGTATAGCTTTCCATCATAGACTTGATAATTTAATTGTTATAGTTGATAGGAATGGATTGCAACTTTCTGGTGCAACAGAAAACATACTCTGCTTAGAACCGATTGAAAGGAAACTAAAAAGCTTTAATTGGGTTGTGAGGCGCATAGATGGGCATAATATTAGGAAGATCGTCGGGACGATAGATAAAATCAAAGATATTGAGGGATTTCCAAAAATTATAATTGCAGATACCGTAAAGGGTAAAGGAGTCGAGGAAATGGAGTGGAATGTCGCAGGGCATAGCATGAAAGCTGAAGAAGTTGAAAAATTTATTAAGGGACTGTGGGAAGAATGAGGGAAGCTATCTATATCGCTTTAAAAGAATTGATGAGGAAATATGATGATATCATTGTTATTGACGCTGATGTAAATGAATCCACAAGAGTTTCCAAGTTGTTAAGCGAATTCAAGGGGAGAGTATTCAATTTAGGTATAGTTGAGCAAAGTTGCTTTGGTATTGCTGCAGGATTAGCTATGGAGGGTTTTAAGCCCTATGTAGCCATGTTTTCGATTTTTGCGTTGAGAAGCTTGGAGATAATAAGACAGGCAATTTGTTATCCCAATTTGGATGTTAAAATAATTGGCACTCACTATGGTGTTAATGTTGGGGAGGATGGGGCAACACACCAGTGCTTAGAGGATTTGGGATGTTTCAGAAGCATACCAAACATTCGCATATTTTCTCCCTGTGATAGAAATGAGGCTATTAGCACAATAAAGCATAGCTATGATATTAACAAGCCTTGTTATATAAGGATTGCAAGACAAGATTTTGGAAGGATTCATGAAAATGTGCCAGAATTCAAGCCTTATAATGTAGTCGCAAGCTATGGTAATAATTTTACAATCATAGCAACAGGAGTCATGGTTTATGAGTCCTTAAGAGCAGTAGAGCTCTTGAAATCTCAAGGTTTAAGAGGAAAGCTCATCAATCTCTGTCAGATAAAGCCTCTAGATGAAAACCTTACCAGGGAAATTGAAAGCGATATAGTGATTACCGTTGAGGATGGTAACATTTATGCAGGATTGTTTTCAGCAATTTGCGAAGCTTTTGCGGATGAATACTTCAAAATTTACCCTATAGGAATTAAAGACAGATATGGTAAATCTGGTAAACCCTATGACGTCATAAAACACTTCGGACTTGATTATAAAAGCATAGCCAGAACTGTACAATCTATAGTATCATAAGACTTTTTTGTGTTATTTCGCATACTATCTCATTGATGTAGAACTCATTCGCAAGCTTTTCACATAATTCATTTTCCTTATGGAGATGTTTTTCGAGATAGATTCTTATGCTAGGTTTATCTTTATATTTTAAGATTTGTTTGAGGTAAAACAAAAGACACGCCTTAACTTTTTGATTATTCTCTATTAGCTCACAATATCTAGCGAGTTCATTTTTGCTTAACTTGTTTTTCTTAATCTCATTTATCAAAAAATATGTTTCAAATTCTTTGGAAATATTAAAAGATTTTATAGGCAAAGGCCCCCCTAACGCTCTTTTTCTTATCCTTATTTTACTGCGTATCTTCTTATCTAAGCTTTTCAGAAATCTCTCAAAGACGTCCTCTACTGCTTTGCCTATTTTACTTTCTTTATCTTTGTCGTAAAGAATAATTACAAAGACGACATCAGCCTTCCCATTTTTTAGAGGCTTGACAATGAGATTGTTGAGGCAGCCATTCTCATAATAATCATTAAGAAGTTGAAGGAGCCTGTCTCCTCCTTTTGCAAGTATAGTAAACACTTCACCTAGTTTCCACCTAAACTTATAGTATTCATGAGACTCCACCTCACTTCGTAAAGAATCCAGCTTCTTTTCAAAAACTTTCTTGAAGGTTTCCATAATTTCAAAATCCTCAGCAAAAACAACAACATTTATATTTTTCATCTAATATCACCAATATGCTCTAAAATATATTTCACTTGATCCCCAGAATATATGTCGTAGCTACTATCCTTATAAATATAAATAACTTCCAAATCTTTTCCCGTTTTTTCCGAAACTTCTTTTATTAAATCTCTGTTCTGAGTTGTTATAAAAAATTGAGATTTAGAGCTTTTTAAAATGTTTCCTATAATATTTGCAGTATCAGGATGTATAGCAGCCTCAAAATCATCAAACAAAACTATATCCGCAACCTCTGAAAGCAAAGCTAACGCTAGGGCTGTTCTAACTCCGGAACCTAAGGTAAATATTGGATACTTTCCACCATTCTTAACCTTATAATGTAAAATAGCTTCCTTTCCTCCAGCTGTTCTTAAATAGGATAATTCTAAGTTTTCTATTCCAAATTCTTTTAGAATGGATTTTACTCCCTCAAAATTCCTTGACCTTTTACTCAGTTCATCCCATAAGTCTTCTACAGTTATGCTATTAAAAACATAGGGATAAAGAAAACAATAAGAAACTTTACTAAACTCTCCACCAAGTCTGCCTGAAAAGGGTGCATATAGTATTGTGTTCAAAGGACTGTGTATTTTGAACATTTCCTTACTTCTATCAAAGGAAATATTGTAGGTGTATCCTCTAATCTTAATTTGAATTTCAAAGGGGTGCTCTCTATTTCTAAAAAATAAATCAAATTCTCTGAACTCGTATTTACTTCTAGCAAAAAATAATCTTTGCCATGCATTGCTGTTATCTTTCACTAATTTATATTTAGAAATCAAATCCTCAAAATTTACGCCAATTAGTGCTATATAGATGGCCTCCAATACGGAGGTCTTACCCACATTATTAGGACCAAGTAATATATTTATCCTTTTAGGACTAAATTCCAGCTTTTTTATACCTTTAAAGTTTCTAATACATACCTTTTCAAGATAAAGCTTCGTATTACTCATAATTTTATCTTAATGACTTATAATTTATAGTAGTTGATGCTAATTATAAGTAAAAAATGGTAAAGATATTCCTTGACACATCAAATATTGAAGATATAAAGAAATACGACGCTTTGATAGATGGTGTAACTACGAATCCTACCTTAGCAAGAAAAGCTGGGTTTAGCGACATGCATGAAGTTGCTGAGGAAGTTTCTAAGCTTATCTATCCAAGACATGTTTCTGTTGAGGTGATTTCGACAAAAGCTGAGGGAATGGTTAAAGAAGCTAAAAAATTAGCTGAAATTAATGATAACATTGTTATTAAAATACCGTTAACAATGGATGGTTTGAAAGCTACTAAAGAGCTTGCTAAGCAGGGGGTTAAAGTGAACAATACTTTAGTATTTTCCGCAAATCAAGCATTACTTGCTGCAAAGGTTGGAGCTAGATATGCTAGTATTTTTGTTGGGAGGCTTGATGATATTTCATTTAATAGCCTAAGTGTCATTGAATCGTGCAGTAAAATCTGGAAAAATTATAATTTTAAAACACCCTACGGTGAAAGATGCGAACTTCTAATTGCGAGCATAAGACACCCACTGCATGTAATAAAGTGTCTTGAATGTGGTGTGGATGTTGTTACCATACCACCAAGCGTTCTTGATTTGATGATTAAGCATCCAAAAACTGATGAAGGACTTGAGAGATTTTTACGCGACTGGGGAGTTTTGAAATGAAAAAAGCGGTTTTCCTTGATAGAGATGGCGTAATTAATGTCGACAAAGGATATGTTTATAAAATTGAGGATTTTGAATGGCAAGAAGGGATTTTCGACTTGCTTGATTATTTTACTAAAAAAGGATACCTGCTTTTTGTTATAACAAATCAATCTGGCATAGCAAAAGGCTATTATACGCATGAGGATGTCAAGAGGTTGCATGATTATATGGTTAATGAGCTAAGAAAAAAAGGCATTGAGATAAAGGAAATCAAATATTGTCCTCATTTACCGGGAACATGTGATTGCAGAAAGCCGAGTATAAAAATGTATGTCGAGCTGATCAAAAAACATAATGTTGATCCTAGCGTCAGCATCGTTATTGGCGATAAAGAAAGGGATGTGATACCTGGCAAGAAACTAGGATGTCTAACCTTTAGAATTGTTAAGGATTTGAATGCTAGCAGTGTTGCGGATTTCAAAGTTAAAGATTTGAGGGAGATTTTAGAGATACTAGAAAATATGGAAAATGGGATTAGCGAGATTAGAGAGAAGCATATTAGGGCTTTGAATGAAACGATTAGCGATTATGAGATACTAATTTTAAAAATTATTGCTGAAATAAAAAATGCTTTGGAAAAAGGTAAGAAGGTGTTAATTGCAGGAAATGGAGGTTCCGCAGCTGATGCTCAGCATTTTGCAGCGGAATTAGTAGTTAGATTTGGGGAAGATCGGCAGGCAATGCCATGTATCGCATTAACTACAGATACCTCTGTGTTAACTGCCTGTGCGAATGATTATTCTTTTGATTACATATTTGCAAGGCAAATTGAGGCTCTGGGCAATGAGGGAGATGTATTCATAGCAATATCTACATCAGGAAAATCAAAAAATATTCTAGAAGCAATTAAAACCGCAAAGAGCAAAGGTTTAAAGGTTTTTGGACTAACAGGCAGAGATGGTGGAGAAATGAAAGACCTATGTGATTGCGTAATTGTGAGGTCTGATGATACTGCAATCATTCAGGAAATCCATGAATTTATCTTGCATTTCATTGCGAGAAGTATAGAAGTGACTTTCTAGACAGCGAAGTATTTTGGTATTTTAGAGTTTTTGTGTGTTATTGAAGAATGTAATCTTTTACCAAATGACGCATTAATTGCTGCTACATGCAAATATTATAGCATAAAGAAAATTGCTACTTTTGATGATGATTTTAGAGGGTTGATTTTATTGAAGTTATTAATTTAGAAAAGGACTTAAGTGACTACTAAAATTAAAAATAAATATGGAAGTTGAATGCATTTATGAAAAAGGTGTATTAAAGCCATTAGAAAAGCTAGATCTAGAGGAAGGTAAGATTGTGTATGTAAAGATAGAAAAAAAAGTTGATATAAGGAATTTAAAGGGTAAATACAGAGGCAAAATTGACAAGAAAAAATTTTTAGAATTAATAGATGAAATACATGACAGAAGAACCCATCTTCATTGATTCCAGCATATTTTTAGCATTCTTTATGGAGAATAGAGATTTCATTGAAAAACTGAAAGGTGATTTAAAAACATCAGTCAATGTTATTGAAGAAGTTGCTTATATACTTATTAAGGAGGTGGCAAAGGAAGTTACTGGTATTGAAAAACATTATGAGTTACTAAATTATCTCAAGGAAAATGATAAGATCGTTAAAAGAATTTCAAAAGAAGTCTTTAAAGATATTTGTTCTCTTCTTGAGCATTACAGGGTTGATGTTCTATCACCAGCTCCTTTTATTTTAATGTTTGAAATTAGTGAGGAATATGGTCTTTTACCAAACGATGCTCTAATCGCAGCTACATGCAAATATTATAGCATAAAGA
>CAZWFW010000030.1:0-14474 GCA_964633445.1 Candidatus Undinarchaeota archaeon
AAAATATTGCAGGAAAAATAAGAGGAATTTTGGAAGAGGAAGAGAAAGAAGAAAGGAAATATGTTTCCAATCGCCTACAAAATATAGCCAAGAGAGCTGAAGAGTTAAGGAAGAGAATTGAGGAGGCTTATTCAACAGCACGGTTGTTTAAAATTCCAGACTGGCTTGCAAAAGGCTTAGAGATGGAAGATCTAATCAAAAGACTTCGTGTAGAACTCCACCCTGAAATTGCAATGATGGAAAAACTGAGATTAGAGGAATTGGAAGAGGGTATGGTTGAAGAGGTAGAAAGTCGGCTATCTAAAATAGAAAAGGAAATTGAAGACTATGAGAGGTTTATCAAAAATTTTGATAAGATCAAGAGAGAATATGAAGAAGCAGAAAAAATGGTGAATGAAAGGAAGAAAAAGGAAATAGTAGAAAGGCTAAAGGAGAAAGCAAATATATATAGGAGGGTTTGGAAGAATATTCAGAAGAAGTGGGGGGAAGCGTCAGAGGATAAGAGGAGACAGTTTACTCTTCTTCTCCTAAGAAGAAACTATGCAATAGTTTTGATTTATATTAAAGCACTTAACAAAATTTTACCTAAAGAGGAAAAAGAGAGATTGCTTTCTCAAGAGGAAAGAGAAACCTTAAAGAACATCGAGGAGGGGAAGTTTACTATTAAAGATTTAGAGAGATTAGAAAATATTTGTGAGAAACTTAAAGAACACTTTGAAAAAGGGTGAAAAGGAGAAAAAGATGTGAAAAAGCTACGAAAAGTAGGGCGAGGATATTGTTATATGATATATAATTTTCCAAATAGTTTTATTTAACAATCTTTGTGCTGCATAGAGTCTTACAAGCAAAAGATGTAAGAATAATGATAAAATATTAATCTAAGGATATTCAATAAAAAATGAGGAATGATCAAAAGAGACGCTCTACTTGAAAAGTTGAAGAAAGTAGAAGTAGCGAGGAATGAAGCAGATAATTATTATAATGCGGCACAAAGATTGTTAAATGAGGGAAGATATAAAGATTCCGAGGAAAACGCTAGAAAAGCTATAGGAAAGTATGAGGAAGCCCTTAAAATACTTTTAGAAAGCGTAGATATAAGAAGTGTCATAACAGAAAGTATGCGATGCATAGCTATTTGGAAAGAAAAATTAAGAGAATGGTTAGAAGAGAACCGCGCGTGGGGCAAATATTTTTCAGAAAACTTTAATGCTTTAAGTAAATGTCTAGCAGATGCTAAACGTTATTTAAATAAGAATCCTGGAAGATCGCTCGGATCACTATTGCGGGCATATGAGGTTATAAGTACTATACATTCTGAAATGGTAAGTATTTCAGATATAGTTAGAAAAAGGAAAGAGTATATTGATGGATTAAATCGCATTAAAAGCGATATATCACTTCTTGAAAATATTACTAAAAATATTACTGAAGGAAGGGATTTTGAAACTTTTTTAGAAAATTTATCCGACCCTAGAACCAAAAGCCATATAAAAAGCACTTTCAAAGATATGGATAAAGATTTTAAAAAAATAGAAGGGGAAGTCTCTGGGATTAAATATAAAGACCTGCGAAGCTTACAAGATTTGTTAAGTAGAATTAGTAACATTGAAAAACTTCTAAAATATATAAGTAATTGTGCAGAAAAATGGTTAAGAAATCTCAGAGAATTGAGAAAGAATATAGGAGATTCTTTATATCTGCAAATTGAAGAGTATGCGAATAGTGTGTATAGGGAAAAATATCCAAAATCTCGAGAAAGGTTTTCATTTTATAGAAAAATTCATGAGATTCGTAGCCTTGTAGAATGTTTAATAGGTCTGTTAGAAGAAATTAAGACCTGTAGCCGATGAAAAAGAAGATAGAAACAATATTGCGAAATTATGAACGACAAATTTCAAATGTGCTTAAGCCAATTTTTGAAAGACGTTTTAGAGAAGAGGAATACGAAAGAATTAGAATTCTTGTCAACAAATATCTCGAAGCTATAGGAAAGACTCTTCTAGGAGTTAGCCGCTATGAAAGAGAAAAATACTTTGATAAACTCTTTAAGGAAGTTGATGAGAAATTTATAAATGTCTTTCAAAATGAGGAGTTAAAGGAAGTATTTACAAACTTTAGAAATGAGGAAGTAAAAATACCTAAAGATTTCTATAATTCTGTCACCTCCAAAAGAAAAATTAGAGTTCCCGAAGGCTACATAGGATATATTAAAGAAATTTTGGACGAATATAAAGAAAGTTATAGCGAATTTCTAAAAGAGATTCACGAAAAACCATCTCCTGTGTCTAGTGTAATGATCAACACAATTAAAACAAGTCCTCTTGGTTTCATCCTTATGCTACTCGCTATTATACATCTTCTCTATGTTACCAGCACTTGGCAAAAAATACCAGAAATACCAGGCAAAGTTGCCCCTCCAGTTATGGAATTCTTCAAGAGTACCTTGCTCACTCTAGCTTTAGCAGTTGCAGGAGCTTTTATGCTATGGCGCGGAAGACACGAGAGGTTAAAAAGAGAAATGCCTAGAGAGGAGAGAAAAGAGAAAGAAAGAAGAAAATTGGGAAAAAAGAAGAAAAAGTCCATAGAATCTAGCTTGGATGCTATTACTAAGAAAATGGATGAGCTTAGAGAATTGCATGACGAACTCGCAAAATTAAAAGAGAAAGCCGAAATAGATCGGTGGCATCCTTCAATAGGGGACCTAGAGCGAGCTAATATTGAAAAAATTTTAAAAAAGATTTCAGAACTGCAAGAAGATATTTCTGATAAACACAAGGGAAAAAACGAAGAATTTGAGAATTTAAGAAATGAGATAGAGAGAGAACTGAGAGAAACGGGAACTTATTCAGATGAGACTGTAAAAGAAGCAACTAAATTGGAAAATGAGCTTAATAGCATTATAAACAATATTCGACCAAAATTTGAGAACATTTCCAATTACTTAAACAAGATATTCAAGAAAGTTGAGAAGGAGAGAAAAAGGGAAAGAAGAAAGGAAAAGGTGGAGAAGGTTAGAGAGTTGGCTGTAAAAGTAGGAGAAAGATTAGAAGATAGAGGGTTTAAAAAGTTGTCCTCCCGTCTAGATGATATATCTAAAAGAATTTCAAACCTCTCTAAGGAACGTTTTAATTTATGGGATCAGTATTTCCAAGTTTCTGAGGATGTCGAAAAAGAAAAGATTGAAGAGAGGTTAAAAGCAAAATTAAAAGAAGGACTTAGAAGAATTATGCATAAGTTAAAGGATTTGGATAGAGATATCGAGGAAATAGAGAATAATGAAAAAAAATTAAGAGAAATGGTGCATAAGAGAAAATCTTTGCATGAAATTAAAAGAGAATATGATAAATTAGAAAGTAATGTGGGAAGTGCTGAAACTGGAATTGAGAATATTCGATCAGAAATTGAAGATATCTCCGAGAAAATCGAAAAATTCAAAAGGAGGCGCTATGTTACATAATTCATGTAAAAAGGTAGCATAACTCTCGAAACTCTAAATAAATATTATAATTGCTTCTTTGAAACTTGCATCAAGAAGAGCTCATACGTCTTGAATTGACAAAGAAAATAATAGTTTTTTTGAATAATTGTGCAACACAAAAAGGAGGAAAGATAATCATACTTAAGTTAGTTATTTTGAGATTCTTTCCCCCATCATTCTTTTAGCAGCTTTTTGCAATGCTCTTATTGCAGGTAATTTCTCACCAGCTAAGAAAAGCATGCATGCTCCGCCTCCAGTACTTATATGATTTATTTTGTTAGCAACACCCATCTCCTTAATAACAGAAACCAAATGTCCACCACCAACAACGCTATATGCCTTTGAATCGGCAATTGCCTTAATAATTTCCCTTGTTCCGGTTGAATATTCCTTTCTCTCAACAATCCCAGCCGCACCATTGGCAATAACTATATCAGCATTTTTTATAATTTCTGCGTATTCTCTTATTGTTTCTGGACCGACATCTACAATTAAATATGGCAGAGGCAATTCATCAACATGCTTTGTAAATGATCCAACGTATCTATTGAAAACAAAGTCAATAGGAGTCTCTATCTTATCATTAGAATACTTAGATATTAGATTTTTAGCAATGCAAATCAAGCTCTCAAGACCCTTACCCCTAATTATTTCATAATTTTTCTCGCCGATATCATATCCTTTCGCTACCAAAAAAACGTTTGCAACAACACCAGCAGTTAAGATTTTCTTAACATTATTTTGCAAAATCTTCTCCATAACCCTTATTGAATCCTTCACCTTTGCGCCACCAAGTACTATAACAACATTTTTGCCTTCATTTTTAGCATCATTCAATACCTTTGTGAGAACCTCAACCTCCTTCTCCATTACCCTTCCAGCGTAGGAAGGCAGAACTTCCGTAAACCCAACTAAGGATGCGTGACTTCTATGAGCTGCGGCAAAGGCATCGTTAACAAAAATGTCTATCAAAGGAGTAAGTTTTTGAACAAAAACACTCCTCGCATGCACATCGCTTGGTCTGTTAAGCATTTCCTCAGAATAAAACCTAACATTTTCAAGCATCAAGATTTCTCCAGCATCAAGTTTCTTTATTTCCTCTCTTGCCTTTGGACCAAAGATATCATCAACGTACTTCACATCTAAATCTAAAAGCTCGCTTAATCTTTTAGCATGTTTCTCAAGCGTGATGAACTCGCTTTCTCCAGGCCTACCTTGATGAGCCAATACAACAACCTTCGCATTGTTGCTAACAAGTTCCTCAATTGTTATAATATGAGATTTAATTCGCCTGTCATCAAGCAAATCTTTTGTTTCGGGATAAATTGGACAATTTATATCAACACGGAGAAGAACGCATTTGTTTTCAACATCAACATCATCAAGAGTTAAGAAGCCATATTTCATAGCCAACACCTCCAGTATGCTATCATCTTTTGCACACCTCCTTTAATCCCTCTAGTAATTCTTTTGCCTTAGAGTAAGGATCTTTTGCTTTAACTAAACCGCTTGCAAGCAAAACACCATCCGTTCCAAGCTCCAAAGCCTTAACAACATCATCTCTATTAGTTATACCTGCTCCACAAAGAACCTTAACTTCAGGATTGATTTTCTTAACTTCCTCAACAGTATTTCTCACAACTTCAGGTTTGGCTTTTGAAACAGGTATACCTGTGCCTATCAGTTCAGGAGGTTCAACAGCTACAAAATCGGGATTCAATGCAGCCACGGCTCTAGCTACCTCAACATCATCAGCACATACTACAGAAATCATATCAAGCTCTCTAAGCTTATTAACAATTTTAGCAATCTCGGAAATTTTTAGTTTTCTTTCCGAATGGTTGACGAGACTTCCAATAGCTCCAGCTTCTTTCACACTTTCAGGTAAAATGTGACCAGTGTGGCTACCGAAACCTATCGCATCTACATGTTGAGCTAAAACTGGTAAGTTTGTTTCACTAGAAACTCTATAAATATCAGCAAACTGAGGTGCTATCGCAACATTAGCCTCAATTTCTTCACTTGCTCTCTTAATAGCTGAAGAAAGATTTAAAGCATTAAGACCTGTAGCCTCAGCATATGTCTTAAAGTTAACTATGAGAATTGGTATGGCTATATCCAACTTATCACCTCTCTATTAAATTTCTTACTTAGGAAAAGTTTTTAAATATAGTGTCAAAAGGTAACAAGTTACTAAGTAAATTTGGTTATTCAATGCAATCAAGATACTTTGAATGTGATAATAGAAAGAACGTAAGAATTAGTTGAATTTTGAAAAAAGAATTTGAAATTTTTGGAGGGGCAGCTGATGCGTAGTTACTTATGTGCATAATATGCGATGATTTTCTTATTTTCAACTTTCTCAATTCTTGCAAAACATACTCTTTCAAATTGAACAACCTTACCAATTTCTTTAATACAATTTGGCTCGCATAAACCTTCAATGATGCCATCCGGCTTTATAATCTTTATTTTCATTGAGAAACGCTTGGGAATCCATTGGATTTTAGGAACACCCCTAATGATTTCTTTGCCAGCAAACTCTGCAATTATTTCATTATCTTTAACATTAACTACCTCCACATTGAATAAATCCTTGAGTCTAACAACCTTTTTGTTAATCATATCCTCCCTATTTACATAGAAAACTAAATGTTTGCCTTCAATCGTCATTTCAATTTTTCTTTTTCCTCTTTCTTTTAGATCAGGGTGAAGTGGTAAAGATATTTGCTTAATGCTTGGAGCATTGCAAACTTTAAGTAGCATGGGATTATAAACTAGGAAATAACGATTTGCGATTTTATCAACAACCTTCCTATTATAACTCTCAAGATTTTGCCACGTTACTTCAACATCAACCCTCTTTAGTCCAACATCTAAAATCAAGTTCCTTATAGCCTCAGCCTGAAACCCTCTCCTCCTTAGGGCAGCAATAGTTGCAAGTTTAACATCATCAAACCCCTCATATTTTCCTTGCTTAATTCCCTCAACAATTTTGCTTTTACTGAGCTCAGCATTTTTTATGCTTAACCTTCCGTACTCAAAAATCTCAGGCATTTTCCAATTAAGGTACTTGAAAATATAGGATTGGCATATTGTGTTAATACTATGCTCCTTTCCCCTGAATACATGAGTAATTTGCATTAAATGGTCATCTATTGCACAGGCGAAATTGTAAAGAGGCCATACATAATAACCCTTAGCTAGGGGATGTTCATGCTTAACTACACGCATTATTGGGAAATCTCTGACAGCAGGATTCTCGTGCTTCAAGTCAGTTTTTAATCTAAGAACTGCTTGTCCCTCATCGTAATCTCCATTTATCATTTTTCTCCATCTATTTAGCGAAGGCTTGGCTCTGCATTTACATGGCTTACCCTCATTTTTCAACTTTCTGAACTCCTCCTTATCACACTCGCAAACATATGCCTTACCTTCTTTTACCAAAATTTCAGCATATTTGTAATAAATATTAAGCCTCTGTGATTGCATATACTCCTCTTGCCAACTTATTCCAAGCCATTTTAGATCTTGCTTTATAGCATCATACATGCTAGGAATAACATTTCTCGGATTTGTATCTTCGAATCTCAAAATAAATTTGCCATTGTTTTGCTTAGCAAATTCATAGCTAATTAAGGCAGCTCTAACATGGCCTAAATGTAATGGACCATTAGGATTAGGTGCAAATCTTGTAACAACTCTACCCCCAGCTTTTGGAATTTTCTCCTTTTCCTCCCTCTTTTCTTCCTTAATTTCACCAAATTTTTCCTTAAAAATCTTCTTTTGCTCTTCAACGTTTAGTGAATTAACATATTCAACAATTTCTTTTGCAAACTCAACAATCTCTTTAATTTTACTCCTATCCTTTACCTCAGCAATAGCCTTGCCAATAACGATCTTTTCTGAAGCTTTACCATTGTATTTTATAGCATTAAGCAAAGCATGTTTTAGAACAATTTCCCTTAGCTCCATTTCCATAAATTAAATTTAGCTAAGTTATGTAAAAATTATGGATCTACAAAAATTGGATTTTCTTTGCATATAGAATCTAACTTACTAACAATTTCTTTAGCGATATCTCCAAATGTTTTTCTTCTTTTTCTTTTTAGGAAGATTATACATGGTTTTTTGTTGAAATTATCCAGCAATTTTGCAAAATCGCTAATATCTTCAGTAAGTATTACATAGCCTTTATCACATGCAAATTTAAATATTTCCAAGTCACTTGCACCTCTAAGTTCTAGATCTAAAACAGATTGTATCTCTATATTCCTATATTTCTTAAGAGCTTTGATGATAGCTTTAGGCATATGCTCGTCACATAGAATCTTAATTTTAAACTTACCTTTTTGCGCATCTATTATCTCATGAATCTTTTGGCAATTCCTTCTTCTTCGAGAATCTTATCTATCTCTTTACTATGCTCTTCGTTAATACTTAAGCGCTTCCTCAATATCCTCCAAATTTAAAGAATACCATTTGGCAATTTCCTCTTTTGTGTATCCTAATCTATACATTCTTACAATATCAGCTACCCTTATTCTTCTTCCTTTTATCCTTGCGGCACCACTGCAAACTTCAGGAGTGGACACAATTCTTAGTCTTCTTTCGTTTAAAAATTCTTTTAGGGCATCTTTAGAGACTTTTTTACTAAATTTTTTAAGAATATCTACTAAATCATTTCTTTTTACTTCAATTTTAGTTTTCTCCCTTAAATCTAATTTCTCGTAAAGTTCTGACATTTCGGAGGGTAAGGAAATGCATATCTTTATTTTTTCTTCTTCAAAAAATGTAAATCTAGTTCCTCTAGGAGGCTCTACAGCTAAATCTCTTGTATAATAAGGATGCTCGGTGCTGTCTTTTAACAAACTCACTATCATTTTATTGTTCAAGTTTTATTAACTTTAAAATAAATTTTGAAGTATACATAAAACAACTTTTTCTAGCTTTTTAGCAAAACTAATTACGTTATCTTCTGATTCATTTCGGTAGACTATAGCAATATCAAAAAATTTGTTGGGGTTTGCCCATGTAGGATGTACTTCTATATCAAACCAATTATTCTGTGTAGGTAGTGTATTTTTTGACCCAATACGGAATCCCACCAAGCTATATTCCCCTAAGAGATCTTTTAGTTCAGGAACTTCCTTTATATTCATCTGTCTAATTTTATTAATCGCATCCTCCTCCTTCACTCTAAATATTGCTAAAACTTCGCAGAATCTCAGTTCGCGCGAAAGTTTCAATATCAAAATCTTCTTTTAGAATACTTTTTATTTCCTGAATAATTAATTCAAATTCATTAAAACTTGTAGCACTTCTAATACCGATAATTTGTCTGTCTGTGTCTGTATAAATTTCAAATTTATCCTTATGTGCAATGATTCCAGCTCCTCCTAATCTACTTCGGGGTGGAATTTCTACTAATGGTTCCTTTAATAGTATGTTATACCCTCTCTTCGAAAGCGAATTTGCTAATTCTTTTAAGATCGAATGGCATTAAAACAAAATTAAATACCCATGAAAATCTTAGATCTAAGATCTTAGTAGCTTTCATTTCATTAAAATATTGTTTTTTACAGTATTAATAATTTTTTGTGCTAAAAATAATTTTTACGCAATCTCTCAATTTTTCAGTTTATTTAAGCACTAGACTTTGACCGTTTTCAAGAATCCTAATCTCATAACCAAGTTCCTTGCATAGCTCTTTATAAGCTTTAAATCTCATAGCATCACCATGACAAGGAATAACAGTCTCAGGATCTATTATTTGAAGGAGATTTGCATGATCCTGCCTTCTAGCGTGCCCACTAACATGCACATCCTTAATAATATTTGTACCCTGCTTCTTAAGCATGCTTTCAACTTCCTGCCTATTTCTTATATTAATTTCATTTGGGATCACATTGCAGGAAAAAATGACAGTATCCTCACTACAAAGCCTATTTTGCTCGACAATTCTCCTCAGCACAGAGCCAGGTTCGCCTTGATTTCCAGTAACTATTAAAAATGTTTCGTGCCCATTCTCGAATACTTCATCTAATGCTTGCTTTATACCATTTCTCCTACTGAAAAGTTTATATTTCCTTCTAAGCATACCAAGCTTTTCGGCACAAATAACATGATCAACAAGAGATCTCCCCATAACAAATATTTGCCTATCAATTTCCTTCGCAAGCTCTATTGCAGTTGTAATCCTAGCTATATGGGCAGAAAATGTTGTAAATATTATTAAACCCTTGTTTTCAAGCTCAGCAATAATATCCTCAAGCATTGGCTTAACACTAGCCTCCTCAGGTGTTTTGCCATCCTCATGCACCCTTAGGCTTTCAACAATAAGAACATCAGCGCCAAGCTTCTCCAACTTTCCATAATCTATTTTTTCCTGTGAATCATCAAGCTTGAAATCTGAAGCATAGACTATTGTGCCTTTTGGCGTATACACAGCAATAACTCTTGTTTGGGGTGTTGAGTGTGCAATAGGTATGAATTCAACCTCAACATCATCAGAAATGCTAATTTTTTTACCTATCGGTGCGGAGTTTACCTTCATGCTTCTTTTCAGGAAGAGTGACGTATAGCAGGGAACAAAAATATCGCAATTTAAGAAGCGCATAGCTCCAATGTGATCAAGATGAGCATGCGTAGCTAAAGCAGCCTGCAAATTACTAACTTTAGAGATTGGGGGTATTATGCCCAAATACTCCAATTCCTGCTGACTAAAACAATCCATGTTACAGTTCGTTTCTAGTAAGCGATCGATATGCATACCACAATCTAATGCGATTTTCACACCATTAAAGCTAAGAATAGTCATATTTCTTCCAATCTCACCATACCCGCCAAAAGCTTCTATTCTCAACATTTTAATAACCTTTATTTTTTCCTTATAAGAATTTAAATTTAATGAAGGAAGCTAGATTTTATGAAAGCAAGGGTAAGACTGTTATTTGTAGACTCTGTCCAAGGAATTGTGTTATAAAGGAAGGTAGCACCGGCTTCTGCAGAGTTAGGAAAAATATCAATGGCAAGCTATATTCCCTAGTTTACGGTAAGCTTGTTGCGGCAAACGTCGATCCAATTGAGAAAAAACCATTGTTTCATTTCATGCCAAGCACTTTAACCTTCTCTATTGCAACATACGGCTGCAACTTTCGATGCAAATTTTGCCAAAATTGGAGTATAAGTCAGAGAACAAATGGTTATTATGAAGAATGGGATGTCAAAAGGGTTGTTGAATACGCAATCAGATATGAGTGCAAAAGCATTTCCTACACATACACAGAACCAACAATTTTCTATGAGTTTGCATACGATTGCAGCAAGCTTGCAAAAAAGGAAAATTTGGCAAATATATTTGTTACCAATGGGTATATGAGCGAAGAAGCTCTAAAGGAAATCAGTAGGTATTTGGATGCTATGAACATCGATTTGAAGTTCTCAAGCTCCGAAATTTATAAAAAATTGTGTGCTGTACCAGATAACACGCCAATATTAAACAATATAAAGCTTGCTCATGAGCTGGGGATTCATGTTGAGGTAACGAATCTCATAATTCCAGGATATAATGATAAGGAGGAGATGATCAAGGATATATGCAGGTTTTTAATTGATGAGGTTAGCAATGAGATTCCCTTGCATTTTACTCGATTCTATCCTCACTATAAGATGCTTGATGTTCCACCAACACCAGTTAAAACGCTTGAAAGAGCAAGAGAAATCGCGCTTGGCGAAGGTATGAAGTATGTCTACATTGGCAACGTTCCAGGACATGAGGCTGAAAACACTTATTGTCCAAATTGCAAAAAGTTATTAATAAGGAGATTGGGGTTCGAGGTTCTTGAATACAACATTGAAAATGGCAGGTGCAAATTTTGTAATGAAAAGATTTTTGGGAAATTTACTTAAGAATTTTCTTGAGCTCCAATCTCGCGCTTTCAAGTTTAATTTCAACTAAGCCTCTGTTGCATAGGGCTGGGGCTATTGCGACAATTGCAGCATCCTCAGCAACCAGATAAACAAAGATCAAATGCTCAGATACTTCAAACGTAACCCTTTCACAACCGAAATGATATGCCTGTTTTAAGAATCTTTTAAACCCATCAAGCGTATATTGCAGGGTATACCAAATATCAATCCTAATTTTTGGTTGCATATCAGGATGTATGGTTGCGTTACCAGCAATAAGCATACAAACTAGTATATCCTCAACTTTCATCAAATTATTCAGAATTTCTTTCTCATTCATTAACTCTTATTTTATCTTTCCTTAAAAATAAATTTAATAACTTTAAGTATAGGATTAGGACTTTTCATTGGTTTGATACCACCTCTTCGTAGATAACTTTCAACAGTTTAACCATTTTAAGTTAGGTTTTATTCTTCTTCCTTCAAATTCAATTACCTTTGCTATTTTTCCAGTAAAAATATTTGATATTTTTCCTGAAATTTAATTTCTATTCATCAAAAATCACATCTTAAAAAATCTATATTTTGGTTTCAGAAATAAAAAACTTCTCATAAGGTAATATCTAAGAATAGTGAACTTGAAATAAATTCATGTAATGAAAAAGATAACGCCCTTAACGCAATTTGAAGTTTTTGATTTATATGAAGCCATAGATAATCGAAAAATTTCATGTGTTGGGTATCAGCATCCTGAACTTTGCTTCTTTAGGGATTTAGATGAAAAAATAAAAAGAGAAGCCAAACGACAGAGATTCGTTAGTTTATGTGAACTTTACGAAACCGTGCGGCATCATTGGAAAAAACTTGTAGACCAAAACAAAAAGAAAAACCTCTTGCTTAAGGAAGTGGAAAAGCGTAGTTGGTTGATAGACTTAGTACCTTTCAACAAGGAGAAAGAATACCTTATTGTTATAGGGGAAAAGGATGCAATAGAGGAACTCGTTGATTTGGCAAATGATTATTTGTTTGAAAAAGATCTTGAAATGGATAGAAGGTGCAAAAGCAAAGAATGTTTAAAAGCTCTTGCAAAACTTCACAAAAAGACTGGCGAATATTGCGGTTATCCGAAATGTTGCATTGAAGCTTTCATAAAAAATAGTGTTTATAAAAAGCAAAATAAACTTGAAGATAGCATCGTGAGAGATTTGCGGGAAAAATATGGAAAAATTGTTATGGAAAATTTTAAAAAAGCTTTTGAGGAAACTAAAAAATTAGAAACTGCCATTGCGCGAGTAGTAACTAATTTTTTGGCAGGAACTGCGGAATTTAAATGGTACCAATTCTTCACAATTTGCTTCTATCCTTGCAAAGTAAATTGCAAAAATGCAGAAAAACTTAGTAAAAAAGCAGAAGGATTCTTCATTAAAAATAATTTAGCCGATGCTTTAATTAGATTTAGAGTTGTGAGATTCTTTTGGATCCTATATTTGCTAGGGTTAATACCAAATTGGAAGATTCTTATTGAAAGTATCAACATCACAGCGGAAAAGCTTGAAAAATCTTTTAGGAAACTATAAATAATTTTCAAATATCAGCTTGTCAACTTGACATCCCTATAATCAAACCATTATACAATGCCTCAAAACTCAAGCAAAATTCATAACTGCCTTAAATTTCCCAGTAAGGCTATTGGCATGAAAACAGTTATAAAATCTCTTAATTCTGTGCTTTGCATATTGCGCCCCTTAAACCAAATTTCTCATGCTTATAATTCAATTCTAATTTCTTAAAAGCATAGTTATACCAAGCCCTCTATCGCAGAGAATTAACTCTGGCTTCGATGCAAGCTTTTAAAACTTTTTTCATAAAAATTAAAGCATCTATGCAGCAAAAACGTAAAAATGTCGCTAAGAGTACCACCGATTTCAAAAACAGTGGATGAATTAGGTAGTGGGCAGATTATTTTTTAAATACTTTGGATGTATATTATTTTCAAGCACAGGTGTCCCTGTGCAAGGAAAATGTGCCACCGCTTTGAGGAAGGTGATATGGATAGCATCAGACTCGTGAACAGCCCGATCTTAGCCGTAGTGGGGTAGTTCAACGAAAAGTATATCTATCGCATAGCTCATCTACTTTGCTTCTTTGGTTTATATTTTCCTAAAAGCTTCTCAATATTTTCTGTTTCTGGAATTCAATTTTATTATCTTTTGAGTTTAACTTCCATAATCACAAGCATTTTATGTTTTTATTTGCAGAGATTAATTTAAGTTTAGATATTGAGAAGATTCGTATCAATTTCTTTGGTCAAAGGTTATAGCTTTTTACCTCCTTTTAAATCAATAACCTCTAGGAAATCTACTCTTTTGAAATCATCATCAAAAGTAGCTATTTTCTTTATGCCATAATATTTGCATGTAGCTGCAATTAATGCATCATTTGGCAAAAGACCATATTCCTCGGCAATTTCAAACATCAAAATATAAAAGGAGCTGGCGATAAAACATCAATCCTGTAATGCTCGAGAAGAGAATAAATATCTTTAAAGACTTCTTTTGAGATTCTTTTAACGATTTTATCATTTTTCTTGAGATAATTTAATAACTCATAATGTTTTTCAATTTCAGTAATTTCCTTTACCACCTCCTTAATAAGTATATAGGCAACTTCTTCAACAACATTGACTGATGTTTTTAAATCACCTCTCAGTTTCTCAATGAAATCTCTATCCTCCATAAAGAATGCTAAAAATATGCTAGAATCAATGAAGATGGGTTCTTCTATCATGTATCTCATCTATTAACTCTAAAAATTTTTTCTTGTCAATTTTGCCTCTGTATTTACCCTTTAAATTCCTTATATCAACTTTTTTTCTATTTTTACATGTACAACCTTACCTTCCTCTACATCTAGCTTTTCTAAAGGCTTCAACACACCTTTTTCATAGATGCATTCAACCTCCATATTTACTTTTCTTTACCTTTCTCCTTTAAATCGATAACCTCTAAAAACTCTACTCTTTTGAAATCCTCATCAAAAGTAGCAATCTTCTTAATTCCATAATATTTGCATGTAGCCGCAATTA
>CAZWFW010000031.1:0-14415 GCA_964633445.1 Candidatus Undinarchaeota archaeon
TTCTGTTCTATGCTTACACTTATACATCTGCTTAGAAAAATGATAATAATCAAAAAGAAAAGCAACTGAAAATCTAGGTTTCATAACATTAATTTTAATGTGCCAGAATTATTTAAAATAATGGACATTTGGAACATCCTTTCATACTACGGAGATCCCAGAATCTTAGTTTTTGTTATCCTTATAATTTTCATTTATGCTTATGTAAAAAACAAGAGAAAATTGCTAGGATTTTCAAAAAGATTACTCATAATAGTTATAATAGCGACTCTATGTGCTATAGGATTAAAGCATGCTTTCAAAATACCGCGACCATGCGAAGGTGAAGCATGGTGCCCGTCATCTTATTCGTTTCCCTCAACCCATGCAACGATTTCCTTCTCTTTTACAATAGCGATTCTTCTTTACTCTCCAATTATGGGATTTATTCTACTGCCCATGGCCATGCTTACCTGCATCTCAAGATTGATGCTAAATCTTCACACACTACCCGATGTTTTTGCGGGAGCTTTACTAGGCTCGAGTATAGCCATGCTTATATGCAGAGATGTCGAAGTATAAGGCTACATCGCAAACAAAAATTAAGTTATTCATAGGATATAAAGATGGGGAGAGGTTTGAAGTTGATGCAGAAGATTTAATAACTCAAAGAACCTGTGTAATCGGGCAATCTGGATCTGGTAAAAGCTATCTTATAGGTGTTATTTGCGAGGAATTGGCAAAAAATAGTTTAGGCTTTTGCGTCATAGATTTTGAGGGAGAGTACTACGGACTTAAGGAGAGGTATGGTATTCTATGGGTAGGTGCTGGAAAAGATTACGAGATAAATATTGAGGAATATAAAATTGAAGAGATAGCAAATGAACTTGTAAAAAACGAAATACCTTGCATCTTCGATGTTTCGGAAATTGAGTATAGAAAAGTTTTAACTAGCTTTTTTACATCAGTTTTTAACGCAGCTAGTAGGTTCAGAAACCCCTATCTGCTAATAGTTGAGGAGACTGATAAAATAGTGCCTCAAAGTGGAGAAAGAATCAAGAAATTCGAAGAAATTGCCAGAAGAGGTAGAAAGCGTGGATTGGGTATATTAGTTGCAACTCAGAGACCTGCATTGGTCAGCAAGGATATTTTGAGTCAATGTAGTAATCAATTTGTAGGAAAGCTTGTAACCGAGCCAGATATAAAAGCTGTAACACCTTTTTTTACAAAAAGATCTTTTTTAAGAGAGTTACCGAATCTAAAACCAGGAGAGTTCTTTGCTTTAGGAACTCTAGGTAATCTAAAAATAATTGTAAGAAAGCGAGAAACTAAGCATATAGGTTACACTCCAGCACTCAAACCTAGAAAAGAAAGTATCGAAAACATAATTAGAAAACTTTGTGAAAAAAAGGTAGAAAAGGAAGTTTTTTATGTAAAACCAAATAATTTAGAGCTAAAGGAAATTGGGTTCATTAAAAAAAGAAGGATTTTAAAGAAAGAGATAGTGTATTATCCAATTTTTGAAATTAATCTAATTAGAGGAAATAAAGAGATGAGATTGTATGTTGATGGAATTCTAGGCAAACAATTCACAATAACAAAGTTAGGAAAGGTTTCTTTTAAGTATTTGTTTGACGATCTTATTGAGCTTAGCGCAAAGGAGATTAAAATATTAAAAGCAATTTATGAGCTTAGGGAGGCAAGCGCAAGGGAAATTTCAGAATATGTAGGTTTTTCCATAAGCACGGTAAGAAACGTTCTTAAAAGTTTGGAAAGTAAAGGAAAGATCGCCGTATATGAAAACAAATCTAGGAAATATTATTTAGCTAAAAAGATTAAAATTTCTAGGATGAAAGGGGCTAAGATGGCGTTGGTAGCAAGAAAAGGTGTTATTAAGGAGAGGGTCGCTCAATCTAGAATATCATCAGAAAACCTGAAGGAAATAATAAGAGGTTTAGGATTTAAGGGCGTTATTGGGAACATAAAGTTAATTCACTATCCTTTTTACGTAATTCGTCTAGAAGGTTGCTCAAAACCAATCATTTTGGATGGTGTTTTTCTAAAGAAGGCACCCAATTACTTAATCCAGATTCTCTTACCTTCAACAACGTAAACAGCTCTAGCTCCGCTCTTGCAAAGTATATCCCCTATTCTCTCAATATATTTTAAAATTGTGGCAAGATTGATAAGTTCTTCAGCTCTTTCAGGGTTTTTCTTGATTTTCTCTACTATTTTATTAAACACTGTGAAATATAGCTCATCAATCTGGTTATCCCTTTCCTCAAGTTTGCTCGCAATTTTTGTATCCTTTCTCCTAAGAATATCCATACTTAACCTAACCATCTCTTTGGCTATATCAATTCCTCTGATAACATCTACAAGCAACGTTTTCTCAACATTCTTCTTATACCTCTCAGAAATTTCAACGCAAATATCGCAAATTCTCTCAAAATTGCTTGATATTCGCATCGCCATGGAGACCAGTCTCAAATCTTTAGCCACGGGATGGTACAATGCTAATAACTTTAGACACTTATCCTCCACATCGAAATTCTGCAAATCAATTTTTCTTTCATTTTCCTTTATTTTTTCGGCCAACGCTACGTCCTGTGTCTCTAAATAATTTTTTACATGATCAAGTGTCTCTATAATCACTTCCGCTTCCTTAAACAATTCCTTTTCAATTCCCTCAAGCTCCTCTATAAATTTCCTTAACATTTTTAACCAAACCTTCCAGTTATATATGCCTCAGTTCTTGGATCCCTTGGATTCTCAAACATCCTCTTAGTTTCATTAAACTCTATCAACTGACCGTTAAGGAAGAATGCTGTATAATCACTTATTCTTGCAGCTTGCTGCATGTTATGTGTAACTATAACTATCGTATATTTTCTCTTCAGCTCTTTTATTAAATTTTCTATTTTATCGGTTGAAATTGGATCCAAAGCTGAACAAGGCTCATCAAGCAACAGAACTTCAGGATTTACGGCTATTGCCCTTGCAATACAAAGTCTTTGCTGCTGACCGCCTGAAAGCTTTGATGCATTCTCATTCAACCTATCCTTCACCTCATACCACAAACCAGTAAGCCTAAGGCTTTCCTCAACAATTTTATTTATTCTTTCTTTATCTTTAATACCATTGATTTTTAAGCCAAATGCAACATTATCGTAGATACTCATCGGAAATGGGTTTGGCTTTTGAAAAACCATACCAATCTTCCTTCTTATTTCAACTGGGTCCACATCAGGATCATAGATATTTTTACCCTCAAAAATAACTTCACCACTAACCCTAGCATTTTCTATCAAATCAACCATTCTGTTAAGCGTTCTTATAAAGGACGTCTTGCCACAACCGCTAGGTCCTATGATCGCTGTTATAGCATTTTCCTTTATGGAAAGAGAGATATTTTTAAGAATATACATATTACCATACCATAGATTTAGGTTCCTGACTACTATTTTTTCCTCCATAACAATTTTGTTATTATATCCAATATCAAAACCATCATTAACAATACTAATGCTGTTGCGTATGCATCACTAATTCTACCTTCAGTAGCCTCAAAGAATAGATTTGTCGAAAGGAAGGGAGAGGGGTTAAAAATTGATTTTGGCATGAGATTGTTTAAGATTGCGGCTGTAAAGATTAGTGGAGCCGACTCTCCTGCAATTCTACCCATTGCTAAAATAATACCAGTCAATATTCCTCTAAAAGAGCAGGGTAAAACTACTCTGAAAATTGTTTGAAGTTTTGTTGCTCCAAGTGCTAAGCTTGCTTCCCTGTATTCTTTTGGAACAGCAAGTATTGCTTGCTCCGAAACTCGTATTAGTATAGGCAAAACCATAATAGCTAGTGTTAGTGCGCCAGAAAGTATAGAAAAACCTCCCGTCATAAACCTTAAGAAAGTAACAAAAAAAGCTAGCCCAAACAATCCATAAACTATTGAGGGTACAGAATTTAGGGTATCTATGCAAGTTCTCAAAAATGTTACGAACTTTCCCTCTTTACTATACTCAGCCAAATAAATAGCTGTTAAAACACTTATCGGTGCTGAAATTAGTAATGTTAAGGCTATGAGTAGCAAAGTTCCAATTATTGGCTCAGTATGGACATAGGTGATGCTTTTTAAACCACCAGCTAAGATGTAGAACAAAATTGAAAAGAATGATAGGCATAGCAAGAAAGTGCAAATTACCATCACTGCCTTAAACGCCTTTTCCATCATTCTACTTAATTTTATTCAAAAGTAAGCATAGTGCTAAGGATATTAAAAGAAGGATTAAGCCTAGCGTAAATAAAGCGTGGTAGTGCATACTTCCAATTGCGGCTTCTCCCATTTCAAGCAATATAGCGGAAGTTATTGGCTCTCCTGGCTTTAATATTGAAGGTATTTGAGCTACATTTCCTACAACCATTACCACAGCCATAGTTTCTCCAATAGCTCTTCCAAAAGCTAAAATAATACCAGTCAATATTCCTCTAAAAGAGCAGGGTAAAACTACTCTGAAAATTGTTTGAAGTTTTGTTGCTCCAAGTGCTAAGCTTGCTTCCCTGTATTCTTTTGGAACAGATGAAATAGCATCGCATGCGACACTTACAATTATTGGCAAAGTCATTATTGCCAAGGTTATTGCACCAGCAAGAATTGTTTCTCCAGATGCGAGATCAAAAGTTATTTGAACAAGCTTGACTATTACCATTAAACCGAAGAAACCGTAAACTACACTAGGTATGCCTGCAAGCAATTCCGTAATGGCTCTTATTATTGCCGCAATTTTTTTATTTGCATATTCCACCAAGTAGGTTGCAGATATGATCCCTATACTTCCCGAAATCAAAATAGCAAGCAAGGAAACAAGTAATGAGCTTAATAGTAAAGGAATAATGCCATATTTTCCAGCAATAGGTCTCCAGGTATCTACAAAAAGCATTTCAAGGCCTTTTTCCTTTAAAAATGGCAGGCTTTCTTTAATTAAGAAAAGAATTATGAAAAAAATTGAAAATACGGAAAATATTGTCATTAAGTTCAACAGTAACTTAAGTGCAGTTTCCTTATTTAATTGAGATATATCTAGCCTCCTCAACTATTCTCTGCCCCTCCTCACTCAAAACAAAATCTATAAACTCCTTAACAATGCCTTGTGGTTGTCCATTCGTAATTAAATAAAGTTTTCTTGAAATCGGATAACTGCCATTCTTAACATTTTCTCTTGTAGGAACTACCCCATCAATTCTTAATGCTTTAACACTGTTATCAACGTAACCTAGGCCTATATATCCTATTGCATTTTTATTACCTGCAACAGCTTTCCTAACAGCTCCATTACTTTGCTTTTGCAATGCGTTAATTGCGTAATCCTTGTCCTTCAGAACTAACTCCTTAAACGCTTTTCTTGTTCCAGATCCCTCCTCTCTTATAACTACAACAATTTCTGCATCCTCTCCGCCAACTTCCTTCCAATTTCTTATCTCCCCAGCAAATATTTTCCTAACTTGATCCAGAGTTAAATCATTAACAGGATTTTCGGGATTAACAATTACCGCAATACCATCCAAGGCTATTGGCGTAGCGACTAAGTTGGGATAAGCCTTTCTTTCCTCCTCTGTAACCTCTCTACTCGCGGCTCCAATATCTATGGTACCCTCACCAACAAACCTTATCCCAGTACCCGACCCGCCTCCTTGAACGAAAACCATAATATCAGGATGCTTCTTCATAAACTCATCAGCTGCTTTTACCATGATTGGTTGAACAGTTGTTGAGCCAGCAATTGATATTGTTTCTTCCTTCTCGCCGACACATCCAAGTATTAAAAGTAGAATTAGAAATAAGGACACCAACAACTTCATTTGATCGAAATAAACTTACTACTTCTTGTAGCACCGATGCCTGGGGCTGAATGCTCAACCTTTTTGCGTGTTAAAGCGAATTCCCCAAGATAATGACCAACCATCTCAGCCGTTATCTTCACTTTAACAAATTCTTTACCATTGTGCACTGCAACAACACTTCCTATCATCTCAGGTAAAATGATCATATCCCTAACATGCGTCCTTATAACCTTATTTTTTCCTTTATTTTTCCTTATTTTTTCCAACAGTTTCCTTTGCTGCTCAGTTAAACCTCTCTTTAAACTCCGTCTTTGTCTTGCTGGCAATAATTCCGCAAGCTCCTCTAAGCTCATTCTCTGCAGCTCCTCAATGGTATGTCCTCTGCAAGTGAAAATTTTTCTCGGCATTATTTCTTCCTCCTTCCAGTTCTTCTTGCAGAAATATATCCAACCTTCCTGCCAGGTGGAGCGCTTCTAGGTACTGTAGTTGGCTTACCAGGATGTTGATGCGAACCACCGCCAAATGGATGATCAACAGGATTCATTGCAACACCTCTAACTTTGGGATAATATTTATTTCTGGCTTTCATAGCATGATATTTCTTACCTGCTTTGACAAAAGGTTTATCAGTTCTGCCAGCACCTGCTACGCTACCAATTATTGCCCTACACATAGGATGAAAAGCCTTTATTATTCCTGATGGTAGTTGGACCATTACTTTTCCTTCTTCCCTTGCAACAACTCTTGCATATGTGCCTGATGCTCTAACAAGCTTGCCACCATCTCCAGGTTTCAGTTCGATATTATAGATGAAGGTGCCCTCGGGGATATTTGCTAATGGTAATGCATTACCAATATCTATACTTGCCAGTGTCCCGTACTCAACAACGTCACCTACTTTAATTCCTTTACATGCAGGAACAACGCATCTGTATCCATCCTCAAACTTCAATTCCATTAGCGGTGCTGTTCTTCCAGGATCATCAACCAGATCAACAACTCTAGCTCTTACAACACTATTTTTCTGTATTTTGTCAAAAGGTCTAAGTTTAGCATCCGCTTTAAATCTATGACTAGGTGCCTTGAATGTAGTACTTCCTTTTCCGCGTCTTTGGCAGATTAAATTTTTACCCATTTTTAAGTAACTACTTAGACAAACTACTATATAATTACTATATATAATGTATACTTTAGATTATGCAAATTAAAACATCAGAATTTAAAATTTAAAATCTCTCCAAAAAAATAATGAGAGGGTACTCTACGCTATTTCTATAAAAATGTCGCTAAGAGGATCACCAGTTTCAATCGGTGGGTGAATTAGGGAGATGGGTGCATATTATCTTTTTCAGGTACCAAGTCCCCTGTACAAGGAAAATGTGCCACCCGTCAAAAGACCTCCGCTTTGAGGAAGGTGAGATGGGTGTTCACACTCCAAATTCAAAAGAATTGTAGAATTTCTGCGCCTTAAAAATTTATTTAAACAAAAAAAGAAATTAAAAATATTTGGAGGTGATCCCATGGTTAAAATGTATACTGGAATTTTAGAGGAAAAAGACGATTTCTACTCCTTAGGTAGAGAAGTTGCTGAAATCGCAAAAAACAAGGTTGAAGAAGGAAATCCAGATCTAGCAATTGTATACACGGCATGCGCTCTGGAGGAAGGGCAGATTAACCAGTTACTTTCAGGAATAAAAGAAGTTATTGGAAATGTGCCCATGGTAGGTTGTACAACTGCTGGAGAATTTACTGAGGAGAAGGTTGTTAAAGGAGTTGCAATTGCCTTAATTAAATCAGAGGGAGATTTTAAGTTTTTCACTTCTAGCGCTACTGGTTTAAAAGATGATCCACTTCAATGTGTAAGTAAGGCTTTAGCTACTGTTCCAAAAGGTGCGGAAGGTTTGGGGTACTACTCACTTCTATGTTTAGCTGATGGCCTCGCCGGTAGAGGTGAAGAAACAGCATTATCCATCCCAGCTATTCTTGGCCCCTCAGTCACGATCTATGGGGGTACTGCGGGAGATAACTATAGGTTCCAAAAAACTTTTGTTTTCGAGAATTACAATGCCTTAAATAATGCGTTTGCATGTACTGCAGTGTTTTCAAAAAAACAAGTTAGCATTGCGATAAAGCATGGCCATAAACCGATTAGTGAACCAATGAGGGTGACAAAAGCCAAAGGCAACATCATCTATGAAATTGACGGAAGACCAGCTAAGGAAGTTTTGATTGAAGCTGCAAGGGAAGAAGCTAGAAAACTTGGTATTGATGTTGATAATATGTGGGACAATCCACAGGATTATATAAAGTTTAGATGTGTATTCGAGCCAGGATTAGAGGTTGCAAAGGATGAGTATAGAATAAGGTGGATATTAGATATAAGCAGAGATAAAGATTACCTAGCTTTTGCCTGTACAATTCCTGAGGGAGCTATGATAAGATTCATGGCTGCTACACCAGAAAGTGAGATTGAGTCAAGTAGAATAGCTGCTGAAGAGGCATTAAGGAAGTTAAACGCTGAGCCAGCGTGCGCTTTAGTCTTTGACTGTGCAGTTAGAGGCGCTTTGCTTGGGAATAGATTTCCAGAGGTTGTTGAAGCCATAAAGGGGGTTGTTGGAGACATTCCAATAATTGGTTTCGAGACGTATGGGGAATTTGGTTTATTGCCTGGAGGAACAAGTGGTTTCCATAACACAACAACCGTAGTAACTCTATTTCCAAAATGACTGAAATTTCCAAAGATAAGCTAATAGACGAGCTTGCAAAGAGTGTAGGTATGGAAGCCGCGAAGCAAGTTGTGGAGGATGCTATGAAGGAATTGGGAATAACTGGGGATACTTTAAACAAAGAGGATGCCGTAAAAGTCTGCAGAGTATTAACAAAAAAAGAGGATATTGTTGCAATAGCTGCTAGAGTGCTTCTAGCGAAAATTTACTTGAGTTCGCTTTAGAATCTTCTTTTCTCTCTTATTTTATTTATTCTCTCCAAAGCTATTTTTTCTGCTATTTTTCTTGGATTCTCTTCAAGCTCCTCAGTTTTATTCAGTATTAACTTAGCATTTTTAGCAATTTTTTCTTCAACAATTTTAAATGCTTCCTTTGGTGTCGAATTTATCCATTCGGCATATGAAGCTATAACTCCACCAGCGTTTGCTATTATATCTGGCAAAATAACCACACCTTTTCTCCAAAGTATTTCTTCTGCTTTGATAGTTAACGGAATATTCGCTCCTTCAACAATAACCTTAGCTTTAACCATATCTATATTCTCTTCAGTAACCAGATTTGCTTTGGATGCTGGAACAAGAACATCAACTTCATAACTTATAAGTTTATCGGGATTTCTATGCGTTTCATCGGCATTTTCGTAATAAACTACACTACCTTTTTCTTCCTTAACCTTAATGAGCTCCTCAACATCAATTCCCTCTTTGCAATAGATAACCCCCTTACTATCTGCAACCGCAACTATGTTGCCATTATTTTCATAAACAAACCTTGCAAAGTTACTACCAACATCACCAAAGCCATGAATTGAGAAGCTTGCGTCTTCGATTTTTAACCCTAGCTTTTTAAGAACTATCTTCGCTGAAATGTAAACACCATAACCAGTATATCCCAAATCGTGAGGTATCCCTCCAAGCTCCAAAGGCTTCCCAGTAACCGCATTCAAATCATCGAGCTCATCAACTATTATCGCCATATCATTTTGATTCGTACCCATGTCTGGACCCGCAACATAAATCTTGCCTAATATATGCCTCAAAGTTCTTGCAAATGCTCTTATCAGAATCTCCTTATTACCACTCCTCGGGTCCGCAACAATTCCAGACTTGCCACCTCCAAAAGGGAGCTCCGCAAGAGCATTTTTTAGGGTCATACCCCTTGCTAACCTAAAAACTTCCTCCTCAGTAACATGGGGTGTCATCCTTATTCCACCCTTAGCAACTCCAAGCGTTGTGTTATCAATGACGACATAGGCTCTAAGAGAAACTTTGGGATTCCAGACTTTAATAACAAGCTCTGGGCCTAAAGTATCTAGCATTTAGAAGCTGCCCTCCTTATCTTACTTACTATCTCATTTTTATCTATCAACCCGACAATCCTTTCAATTTCCTTACCTCTACAGAAAATGATGAGAGTAGGTATGCTGAATATGTAATATCTCTTAGCAAGCTCAGAAAATGCGTCTACATTAACTTTTATTATTTTAACGTTGCTCGGTAACTTACTTGCTATTTCTTCAAGGGTTATAGCCATTATTTTACATGGCATACACCATTCAGCATAGAAATCAACAACTACAACACCATCATAATTGAAAACTTCCCTCTCAAACTCATTTTTTGATGTTACCTCCTTTACCATTCTAAACCTCCTCTAAGACTAATTTGAAAATTTAGTTAAACAGTGATTTATTAAGTATTTTTTCCTTATGGAAAAGAAGTTTATAAAATTCCGCTACAAACCTTTAAAAAGATACAAAAACATTACTCATTAAAACCTGAGGTGTTTTAGGAGATGGAGGAAATAAACGGATATACACATACTGATATTAAAGCTTGTAAATACTACGCCAAGAAATACGGAGCTGAAAGAAAAACTTGGAAAGGTATTGAACTTAAAGTTACAAAAATAAGAAAACGTGATGGTAGAATCGTTGACTTTGATCCAGAGAAGATAGTTAACGCTATATTTAAAGCTGCACAAGCTGTTGGCGGCAGAGACAGAGTGCTTGCAGAGAAGCTTGCTATGGAAGTTGTTAAAATTGTTAATGAGAGATTCAAAGGTAAAATTCCAACTGTTGAAGATGTGCAAGATATTGTTGAGAAGGTGCTTGTAGAAAATGGTCATTATAAAACTGCAAAAGCGTATATTTTGTATAGAGAGGAGCATAGAAAGCTTAGAGAGATAAAGAGTTTGCTTTTGGATGTAGGAAATATAGTAGATACTTATATAAGCCAAAGTGATTGGCGTGTTAGAGAAAATGCTAATGCTGGTTATTCATTAAGCGGTTTGCTTTGGCATGCTACTGGCACAGTAATGGCATACTATGCTTTAAACTATATTTATCCTAGAGAGGTTGCTAAAGCCCATGTTGATGGGGATTTCCACTTACATGACCTATGTATGAGTCTTGCAGGTTACTCATTTTACAGAAATGAGACAGTTGTTGTTAGGCAAAAAAGCACCAATAAAGTTTTTGCATTGAGCTTAGAGCAATTATTTGACATGGTTAATAGCAAAGTTATTCGTGAAAATGGTTTTGAAATAAAATATACTGATGATTTTGAAATTCTTGATGAGAATGGATGGGTAAAGCTGATAAGGGTTTTAAGGCATAAGGCAAAGAGTCCATATTTGCTATCATTTAACACAGAGCACGGATTTAATGTTGTTGTTACAGCAGACCATCCATTCATAACACTTGAAGATTTGAAGGAAGAAGTTTTCTGCCCACAATGTAAAAGTAAGGATGTTGTGAAAAATAGGAGTTATCACAAGTGCAAAGAAGGTTTGAAAGATTACTATAAATGTAAGAGCTGTGGCTACACGTTTTCAAAAGTTGTTAAGAATATTGATTTAAATAGGAGAGTTGTTAAGTTTGCTGCTGAAATAAATGAAAGAAATTATGCTATTACGCCAAAGTTTAAAATAAATATTAAGAAAATGGAGAATGGGCTAACAAGCAAGGATGGTTGGTTTATAGGGTTTTACATTGCTGATGGATACTTGCATGATTATAGAATTTGCTTTGAAATTAAGCAAGGCAAAGAGTTTGAAAAGCTTTTGAATTATTTAAAAGAGAGGGAAATTAAGTTTAGTTGTAGAGAAAGGCAAGGTAAAAAGGTTGTTGAAATTAATGTTAACAACTTGCCAGAGAATGTTAAGAAAGTAATTTTAAGTATAAGAAGTGGTGCAGAAAATAAGAATCTACCAGATGATTTCCTAATGTTTAAGGATGAAGTTATTGGTGGAATTGTTTCAGGCGTTATTGATGGTGATGGATGCGTTAGGAATGATGACACATGGGTCTCAAGAGTTTTAATAAGAGCATGTGCAAAAACTTTACTTGAGCAAATCCAAATATGGTGCTTATTAAATAATATAAACGCCTCTTTAAGCTCAATTGAGTCCTATGGCAAAAGAGAACATGAAGGGAGGATTATAAAGTCCAAAAAGCAACTTTATTGTTTGACAGTTTACATCCCTGAAAGTAAGAAGCATTTATTTAAGGAATGCTTGAAGATTGACGAAAAGTTCAAGTTTTCAAAGGAGCATGGTAAAACAAAACTTGGCGTTATCAGAAAAATTGATGTTATTGTTAACGATTCGAGCTTTGTCTATGACATAACGACTGAAACCCATACATTTGTCTGTAATGGCGTGTTAGTGCATAATTGCGCGGGCTGGAGCTTAAGGAAGCTGCTACTTGAAGGATTTAATGGTGTGCCAGGCAAGGTTGAGTCAAAACCATCAAAGCATTTGAGAAGTGCTCTAGGACAAATGGTTAATTTCATTGGCACTCTGCAAAATGAGTGGGCTGGCGCCCAAGCATTCAGCAGTTTCGATACATATCTAGCACCCTTCGTTTACTACGACAGGCTTAATTACAAGGAAGTTAAGCAGGCAATTCAGGAATTTGTATTTGGAGTAAACGCAAGTTCAAGATGGGGTGGACAAACGCCTTTCTCAAACATTACGCTTGATTGGATGGTTCCTGAAGATTTAAAGGATCAAAATGTTATTGTCGGCGGTGAGCTAAAGTCAGAAACATATGAGGACTTTCAGGATGAGATGGATATGATAAATAGAGCGTTCATTGAAGTTATGACTGAAGGAGATGCAAAAGGTAGGGTATTCACATTTCCAATCCCAACATACAATATAACAAAAGATTTTGACTGGAATAGTGAAAATACTAGCATGCTTTTTGACATGACAGCAAAATATGGCTTACCTTACTTCCAGAATTTCATTAACTCAGATTTAAAACCAAGCGACGTAAGAGCAATGTGCTGCAGGCTTCAACTTAACCTTGCAGAATTGAGGAAGAAAACAGGAGGCTTGTTCGGATTTGGCGAATCCACAGGTAGTATTGGTGTTGTTACGATAAACATGCCAAGAATTGGATATCTAAGCAAAGACGATGATGAGTTCTTTGAGAGGCTTGAAAGGCTTATGTATCTTGCAAAAGTAGCCTTGGAGGTCAAAAGAAAACTCGTTGAAAGAAATATGAAAAGCGGTTTACTACCATATACTAAGCGCTATCTAGGCACATTAGACTTTCATTTCTCCACAATTGGCTTAGTGGGTATGAATGAGGCATGCCTGAACTTCCTTGGAGTAGATATTGGTGATAAAGAGGGTCATAGATTTGCACTAAAGGTTTTGGACTTCATGCTAGACATAATTAAGGAATACCAAGTGGAAACTGGACATCTCTATAATTTAGAGGCTACACCTGCAGAAGGAACTAGCTATAGGCTTGCGAGAATAGATAAAAAGAAATACCCAAAAATCATAACTGCTGGTGAGAAGGTGCCATATTACACAAATTCAACACAATTACCAGTTGACTACACAGATGATTTATTCTGGGCATTGAAACATCAAGAACCTTTGCAATGTAAGTATACTGGGGGAACCGTTTTTCACATATTCCTTGGTGAGGCTTTAGATGATGGTGAAGAAGTAAAATTGTTGATAAGAAGAATTGCTGAGAGATTCAGAATACCTTACTATACCATAACACCAACATTCTCGATTTGTCCAAACCACGGATATTTAAAAGGAAAGTATAGCAAATGTCCAAGCTGTGGAGCAAGAACCGAAATTTATTCGAGAGTTGTAGGTTACCTAAGACCAGTGCAAGACTGGAATGCTGGTAAGCAAGAAGAATTTAGGCAGAGAATAGGATTTAAGATTGCTTAGCTTATTTTTATTTGTTAACTATTAGACAAGCTTCAATATAACAAAAATTTAAAATACAACAAGTAGCTACTTGCTTATAAATATGAGGATACCGCCAGTAAAACCAGAGAAAATACTAAAACTTCTAGTAAGGTTAGGTTTTGAAATTAAACGTAGAAAAGGTTCACATGTTATTCTGTACAACAAGGATATCAAAAAACGTATTGTTGTACCAGTACACTTCGGTAAAGAGCTGAAACCTGGATTAGTAAAATTAATAATAAAGGAAGTTGGGCTCTCCCAGGAAGAATTCCTTAGATTACTTAAAGAGATTTAATTTAAACCTATCCTATAGTTACATCAATTTTTTGTATGCCTACAAATTCTAAATTATCTTCTTCTTTTTCTTCTTCACCTAAAGTCTCTAAATACAACTCTATAGCTTCCTTAATATTATTTACACATTCTTCTAAACTTTCCCCCTGAGAGAAGCATCCAGGTAATTCAGGAACACAAGCTACATACCCTCCTATATCGATATCCTTAAAAATAATAACAGTATAGCTTCTCTTCTTTAGACTCATTTTACTATCTTTTATTTATAATTGCAAAAATTAATAAGTTTTAATGTGGTTTCATTAAAAAAATTTGAGAAGGATTATTTAGCTCAAGCTGATTGGGAAGT
>CAZWFW010000032.1:0-14254 GCA_964633445.1 Candidatus Undinarchaeota archaeon
TTAAAGAATAAGCTAGAATATCTCTAAAAGTCCGTATGTACCAACTAGGCTACAACAAATATTATCCGCTACTTCGCACATGTACCTCCTTTTAGGTTTTGGTAAATAAGCGCAGGGTGGGGATGTTAGTAATGCGATGCTATTTTTCAGATTAAATTTCTCAGCTGCTCTGTAAATTACATTAGCGCGATACATACTCTCAATGCTGCCGTCTATAAGGAAAATCTTCAGCGAATCCTCCAATTTAACGTCATTGACGATATGTGTTATAGTTTCGGGAGTTATCTCTTTCTCGCGTCCTACCCAGGCTTCTTCAAAAAAGATATCCATGCTGATAAGCGATGGGTAGAAACTTAGCAGGTGAGTTGGTACCAGACCAACGGAATATACACCATATGTTTCTTTACTAATAAGCATTAGAGCTTTAGATTCAGTTATTTTAAATTCTTTCTTCTCCATTTTCTTTAAAGTTTCCTCAATCTTGTAATCCTTTGAAATTCTTAATTCCTTAGAAACAAAATCGGAGTATCTCATATTATCTATTTTAGCAAGAAGTGGACCATACCCCTCAACTATAACTTTTCTTTCTGGATAAATTAGACAAGTTTCGTTTTCTCTTAAAATTTTCAGAGTTTCCTCATAGCTATTACCTCTCTCAGGAAAAGCTTCTGAGAAAGACACATTCGCATCTTTAAAGAAAATCCCTACAAGTCCTTTCGATATGTCATTCTCATCTTGAAATATTATAGGTAATTCTAAAGGAGTTGATCTCCCTATCATTCTGAATCCTAGAATGGGAATATCTGCAAATTTTCCTATTTCTTTCATGACTTTATCCATAGGGCAAAGAATCTTCTTCTCGTCTAAATACTTCCAAAATTCCTTTAAAACATTTGCTTTCCCATCTTTGGTTTTCTCTCTTGAATATTTCCCATATAGTGCTTTATCTTTAAGAAAAAATTTGAAGGCTTCAATTTTGCTGTCGAGCCTAAGGGAGGCAAACATTAAAAACCCTGCATTATAACCCTTGGGTGTTTTTTCTTTAAATCTTTTTATAGTCTCCGTAATACTACTCTCATTTGCTGAAACTACTTTAAACTTGGAATCAATTCTTGCAAAGACAACAATAGCCCCTTTATTCCAAACTTTACCATCAACGAAATAGCCTGATATTGTGCAACCAATTATCTTTATTTCTGGATAGCTTCTCCTAATAACTTTGCTAATTTGCTTCCAGTATCTACCAATATTTTCAACAGTAAAAATGAACATCAGATTTGGATTAAATTGTAGTTTTAGAAGCTGCAACTCAATTTCCCTGCAAATAAGCCTAATATCATTACTAGGAACATAAGCTATCAAACATTCCATTTCAGATCAAAAATTTTATTACGACTATTATCTAAAAGTAATTAGGGAGACTTATAAAAATTTTTTGGAGCAATAGTAATGCTTAACTTATGCTGAAAAATACGTAAGGTTAATTTAAAAAACAAAATTTTATAAAAATTCCCTTCTTTTTGCTTCTATTCCTAAGTAGCCTTACTTCTCTTTTATTAACTTTCGGCTTTGATGTTGCTTTTTGCTTTTACGCAAGATTTTATAGTTCTTTACCTATAGTAAAAATTATGAATAAGCAAGAAGCAGCGTTTATACTTGCTGTCGTAATAGTTTTAGCAGCCATAGCAGTATATCTATCACCGCTTTTGGATGGAATATTGATGGGTATAGTATTCGCATATGTGGCAAAGCCAATTAAGACAAGATTTGAGAAAAGGATCGGAAAACTCTACGCAAGTCTGGTTTCGACATTTCTTATAATAATTCCAATTTCAATTCTTATGTTCTATGGCATATTCCAGGGTATAAATCAGTTAATTTACCTTTTTATTCATCAGCAAGAAGTTGAGGAAATGTTAATCAATTTGCTGAGGAAGATGGAATTAAGTGAAAAGATTGTTGAAGAAATAAGAACATGGATACCTGCAATCTTTTTGTTTATGAAGGATAAAATAAAAATAGTAGCCCTTGATGTAACTTTGAGAATGGTTATGTTTCTCATGAATTTTTTTATTTCAGCTATAGTATGCTTTTATGTTCTTGTCGATTCAGAGTCGTTTGTTAATAAGCTGATAAGAATAGTTCCAAAAGATAAGCAAAAAGAGGTAAAAAAATTCGTTTCTGAACTTGATAGAACGCTTTTAAATCTATGGTTTGGAAATTTTGCATTCGCGGTAATTATAGGAATTGTAAGCATACCTTTTTTCCTATGTTTTAAAATCCCTTATACCCCATTACTTAGCGGTCTCATGTTTCTTACGGCATTAATGCCGATATTTGCAGAATGGATGGTTCTCGCTCCTGTAGCATTCTTTCTTGCTCTCAAAGATTTAGAACTTGCAATATGGTTCGCAGCAACTGGATTTGCCTTTCTTTACATTATTCCTGAACTAATAATACGTCCTTATTTTGTTGGTTATACTTCCCGCATACATCCTCTTGTTTTGCTTCTAGCGTTTCTTGGAGGGGGTATAGCTGGAGGCATAACAGGTTTCTTTCTCACTCCAATGTTGGTTGCTTTTATAACCGCAGTTTATAATTACTACACAAAAGACTAGATTTAAAACTGCTTCAGGATTTTGTGCAGCTCTTGCTGTTAGCGTATTTTTTGGAAGGAACTATTTACATAGCTCTCCGCAGGTTTTAATAAACATTTGAAAATATTTAAATATGCTAAGCATAAATAACTTCATAAACTAATCAAAGGTTAACAAAATGGCAATCTGGCAGGGTAGAAGTTTGAAAAAATCGAGTGGTGGAAAAATAAGGAAAGCAAGGAAGAAAAGGAAATATGAACTAGGTAGGGGGTATATTCCAGTTAGAGTTAGTAAAAGGGAAAGAAGAAAGCTGATAAGAGTTAGAGGAGGAAACTTAAAAGTTAGGCTTGTTGAAGCTACATATGCAAATGTTTTTGATCCCAAAACAAGGAAGGTAAAAAAAGCTAAAATTTTGGGTGTTGAGGAAAATCCCGCTAATCCTCATTTTGCAAGGAGAAATATCATTACTAAAGGAGCCACAATAAATACCGAGCTGGGTAAAGCAAAAGTTACTAATAGACCAGGTCAAGACGGTGTTGTTAATGCTATTCTAGTTTAATATTCTCTTTTTACAAAAAATTCTACCAAGTCTATTAAATCATTTTTAGCATTCTCATCTTTAAAATTTATTTTTTCCATAAGAGATTTTGCTTTTCTAAGGTATTCACATGCCCTCCGCTTGGCGTAATCGATTGCGCCTTTCCTATCCAGAATTCTAATGACGTTCTCAATATCCTTTTTATCTGCGTTTCTTTTACCAAGCACCTTTAAAAGATATCTTTTCTCGTCGCTGTTACATGTTTTTAGAGCTCTTATAACAATTATGGTTCTTTTCCCTTCCCTTATATCACTCCCTCTTGGCTTACCCAATTTTTCTTCGGATGATGTGAGATCTAATATATCATCTGTTATCTGAAATGCTATTCCCGCATATTCTCCAAATTTTCCCATCTTTTTGACAGTTTCATCGTTTGCCTTTGCAGAAATTGCACCAATTCTACACGCATGTTTAAACAGACTTGCTGTTTTCTTATTAATCATCTCTATGTATTGTTTTTCTGTAATATCCTTATTTTCATAGACCAGGTCATAGATTTGACCGATGCATAAATCAACAGCAGCCTTAGCAAGCTCTTTGAATATTTCAGGATTCCCAACGTCTTTGCTGCAAATTTCAAAGGCTTTGGCAAATAAAAAATCACCTACAAGTATCGCTGTTTCCTCCCCCCATTTTACATGAATTGTTTTTTTACCTCTTCTTAACTCATCTTTATCAATGATGTCGTCATGAACTAAAGAGAAGGTATGTATAAGCTCTAATGCTGTTGCAGGGTACACAACTTTGTGTACATCTCCACCTAAAGCTTTGCATGCTAAAATTGCGAATAGAGGTCTAACCCTCTTACCACCAGCTTCTGTAATATATCTAGATGGTTCGTATAAATGCTTAGGTTTTCCTTCGTAGAGCTCGGATGAGAGAATATAATCAACCTCGTTAATAAACTTTTTAAATCTATTTAAAGGATTTCCCATAATTTAATTTACAAGTTTTTAAATAAAATTATTTAGGATGTTGCTCAACAATAAAGCATTAAGCCCGTTAGTTGCTTCCCTCCTACTAATCTTAGTTTCAGCTGTTGCGGGAATTTTGCTTCATTTCTGGCATAAAACTCAGCAAAGTATTGAGCTTGAGAAAGTTGGAGGGGCTGTGCAGGAACTTTCTGGTGAGATAGGTAGAGGAGAGCTTATTATAGATGGTATATCAACAGAGGATGGGGAAAATTACTACGTAGTTCTCTCTAATTTAGGTGAGAAGAAGTTAACGAATATAAAGGTTTATGTTAATGATCATCTTTCAGCACAAGCTGATTTTATGATGCCAAAATCTACGTTAAAATTAAAAATTGAGGGTCTAGATAGCAATAGTGTTGAGATAGAGAAAAGTTATAAGGTGGTTGTTATAACATCGGAAGGTGTGAAATCAACAAGGATTTTTACTACAAAAGTAAAAAACTACGCTTATCTATCTAACTGGTATAGGGAAGATTTAAAATTCCGCATACCTATAAAAGTTAAGTTACCTGAAGGAAAAAAGCCCAAAATTGCTATTATCAAGCTAGTGTTGCCTGAGGATATCGATAAAACATCTTTAATTCTTGTTGATGAAGACAAAGTTACTTACGGGTTTGATGTCGTTTGGCAGGGTAGTAATGCAACAATAGTATTTGACCCGTCACCTATTCAGGAAGATGAGAGAATATTCTACCTATACTACTCTCTTAATACAAATAAAGACATTTCTCATGAAAATATAACATATAAATTCAAAGTTCTGAGTGTTTACCCCTGTGGTTGTTTGCTTGATGACATCGTTAATAGTTTAAATTTGCAGAATGAGTTTGATGTTACTTGTATATCAGTAAATGATTTTAATGATGGAAACTATGATTTGAGCAAATACGATGTTGTATTTTTGGACGGTGCTGATTGCTGGGGAGGAAAATCTTTGGATGTTGAGGAAAGAATTGCATTAAAACAGTTCGTTGCTGAAGGAGGTGGCTTAGTATTTACTCATGATACCATTGGTTATCGCGATGAGTGGTGGGAGGAGCTTGAAGAAGTTGCGGGTATAGTTTATGATGATAGTGTAGGTATTGCTTGTTGGGATACAAGAAACTGGGAAAAAGTGAGAGATGACACAATTACAATCTATCCGTATAAGCTACCATCTACCCTATCAACGCAACCTACTCATATAACGCGTCAGAGAGTGACGACTGCAGTAGTTTATTACATACATCCAACAAATAATATTTGCTTTTATTTAGCTGCAAACGAATTTATAAATGGTAGAGCAGCATTTATACAGTGGGGTCATAGTGCATACTGGTGCAACTGCGCATTTCGCTCAGGTGTACCGCCAGATGATGAGAAAAAGGCTATTATGAATACAATATTTTGGGCTGCCAGAAAATATGACTATGAAATTTTAAAAACCCAGGATATCTTACCAATTTTTGAATAAACTAGCCGGTTTCTTCCAATTGCCTAACAACAGTCAAGGCAGTTGCTTTACTTGCATAATAACACTGCTGCAAGGTAATTATGTTAGTTGCTGTGTCTATATCCTTTATCCAGTAATTTCTCTCCTCTATAGTAATGACATCCATGACGCCTAAAGGACCAAGCATTACTTCACCCTTCTCACTCTCTTCGGCAAAATTCGTATCATCATCAATATATATTTTGGCATTATCCTTATCAAGCAAAACTATAAACAATCTTTGCAAAGTAAACCAAGCTCTATCGTTTGCAACTTCTGTATAGTTATATGCCCTTTGCCCAAAGATCACTAAGTCGTTAACAAAGAATGGACCAAGAGCGTCAGTAAAGTTCTTATCAGTATCAATGTAAAGGGCTGCATTTGTATCGTTTAGGAGGAAGTGATACGTTACGCCGTCAATATCCTTGGTGCCATAATGATATGATGTTACGCTAGCAGGCAGTGTTATGTTCGTTGTTTCATTGTAGGGCGTGCTTATATTCAAAACATAATTTGTATCAAAGTGATGGATGCCATATCCCCAATTTACAACATTTTCAGGGGGGGTAACATTTGCACTTTTACTGGCATTAAGCGCAAATGAAGGTTTGATAATACCATAAACTCTTGCGTTAATTATGTAGGTACCAGGGTATGTGTTTGCAGTGGAAGTTATGTTAAAGGGAACAATTCTGCTACCTCCTGGTTTAATGCTATCTGAGGTTTTATGAGTAGAGTCAATTAGCAATAGATTAGACAAATCGATATAAACCTCTGCGGTAAAGTTTACAGTTGCTTTATTAACTACCTCTACATCCAATACTGTTGTGTTTTGCGTACATTCCTCGCTAGCCACGCAAATCTCCGAAGGATCTATTCTCAAACTTACTGTCATAGGTTCTTCACCAGGTGCTGGTGCAGCTTCGCTTGGTTTGATAGTGATTTCCGCAAATTTCTCATCGTAATCACCAATCTCGTTGGTTGCTACAGCTTTTATAGCATACGTCCCTGGCAGGGTGTCTTCAAGCGTTGTTACAGCAAATTGAATTATTCTGCTACCCTTAACCTCAACTTTATCAGTTTGCTTTACTGTATTGTCAATCCAAAGTTTGGCATTTGTGAAAAGATTAACGGTGATTATCTGAGGAATATCTGCAAGGTTTTTAACTTCAACAGATAGAATGCTTACTTCGGATTTATGAATTTCGGTAGGATCAAAAGTTATACTTGCTATTTCAACAGTTTTTGCTGTGCTTGCCTCCGAAACTTGCAGATAAGCATACGAAATTACGGTAGCCTTTTCACTGCTTGCAGTTATCTTTATAGTATAAGTACCTGGAATGGTTGAAGCTGTTGTAAATAAGGTAAATTTGAAAACCTTACTCCCGTATTCCTCAATTTCTAGGGATTTTTTAGTAGAGTCTGCAGAAATGCCCTGAGGTATGCCTAACTCGATATCTACACTTTGCTTCTCGCCAATTAGATTCCTTACCTCGACATTTAACCATATACTCTCCCCCTGAACTACGCTTCCAGCACTTTCCTCATAATAATATTCTGTTTCATTTTCAGTTGCATTTGACACTTTTGAAAACCAAACTCTTTCTATTTTCAAGAAAACCTCCTCTTTTTCTACAACTCTAACAATAGCTTTACTTGATGCTATCTCTGTATTTTCACCCTTAGCATATGCAAATATTGCATAGTCACCTAAAGGTGTATATTCATTGGCAATTACTTCAAAGGAAGCTATTCTGCTTCCTCCAGGAAGTACCGAATAAAATGTTATATTATTTCTGGTAACCCCAAGCTCTCTAGCCAGCTTCAGCCAAACTGTTATATTTTGAGCTTCTTCACACTCGTTTCTAACTTCAACAAACAATTTTGTTTGAGAATTCCTACTTAACTCTGTTCTTGCAGAAATATTCTGCATTTGCTCGTATTCATACTCATATTCAGGATACTCATATCCATATTCATACTCGCCACCATACTCGTAAGTACCCTCCTCAAAGTAAATATTAACTATCTTTATACAAGAAACCAAAACTGGAGTTTCAGTCTCGTTTTCTATCTCGCCAATTTCCATACCTTCAGGAAATTCTGGATACGATTCATTATATTCTTCCGTTGGCTGAGGAAAACTTTCAGGTTCTTGTGCGGAGACATTCCCTGATACATTTATCTGAAGAGAGGCATTGATTGGTGTAGCATTTTCTGGTTTGTGAAGTACTTTAACAACAACAAACATCGTGGGTATTATAATAGCTATTGCAGCAATTGCGAGAGCGACTTTCATATTCAACGCTTCAATCATTCCAACAATTTTTATTATTTTCAAGATAATTAAAATTTTGGGATGATTTTAGCTTCAAGAAGGGCAGTCTCCCCAATAATTGCAATTTCAATTTTGGTTTTAGTGGCAGTAATATCTGCAACTCTGCTATATATCTGGCAAAAGAATTATCAAGGTAAGGTTGAAAAGGAAATAAAGTATTTCAGCTCGAGTAGAATTGAGAGATATTTAGCATCTATCTCTCTCAAGGATGTTGAGGTTTATGGAGTAGATAAAGACGGTGATATGATTACCGACATTTACAGGGTACATGCACAGGTATATAACACGGGGGATATAAGTCTGAATGACGTTAAAGTATATGTTGATGGAAAACCCGTTGGAGAAATCGAGGAGCTAGTGCCAGCTTCTTCATTTGAAATTTCTAGAGAAATAAGATTTAAACCTAGTTATCTCTTTATTTCAGCAAAAGAGTCAACACTCAGCGAAAACATTAAAGTAACAAAATTTATTTATGATCCTGGAAGATTGCTTAAACTAGCGACCTCCTTTGCTTGCAATCCTTGCACATTTCATCAATATTTGCCAGAAGGAAAAGCAACCAAATTTGATGTTGAAGTTGTAAATTTTAATGTCAAGCCAATCAATATAACCTTATACCTTAATAACAACCTTATTGCAAATGAGAGTTTGGAATATGGTGAATATTTGGCCATAACAATTGATGATGTGAGGGAATACATTGTAATTGGTGGGGATAATGAGTTTAAAATATACACGCTGAACGATATGGGCTCTCCTGCCTACTCAAAAATTAAAGTCTATGTACATCCTGTGGTTGAGTATGAATAGGAAAGCAACCGTTCAACTAATCTCGATGTCATTACTTTTCGTAATAAGCTTCGTTTTAACATTAGCGATGTTTTTCCTAGCAGAAAGGACACTAAGCGACTTCAGAGCCAAACATGATCTTTCTAATGCAAAACACCAGTTTCTAGCTATATTTTCTGCTTTGCAAGAAGTAGCTTATGAGGGATACCCCTCTCAAAGAAAAATTCCATTAAGCTTCTCTACAGGAGAACTTGAGGTTAATAACAATACTATTTTGTTTATCAGTGAGATGGAGGAGAATTGCTTCGCTAAGTCTCTCCTTGAAGATGCTGTTGGAGTACTTTCTCTTCAAACATCTGGTGTGAATGCATATGAAAGCGGAATTTACTATATATTCGAGAATGATAAGATTGTAGTTTATTTTAGGAAGCTGCATGAGGTTTCAAACCACTCGCAAGTTATTTTTAAAATAAGAAGAAAAGATATAGGTGTTGAAGCGGAATTTAGGAGAGGTGATGTGCTGATAAACGATTATTTGGGTAATGAAACAGCAGAATCCCAAGTAACTCTGGGCAATTCTTTGCCGGGGGCTACTTATTCATTAACTGTTCAGGGCAAATTCAAGTATCAGATAAACTACACACTTAGAGCTTGTGCAGATTATCTAATAATATCGGTCTCTTGCCTAAATTGCTCAATCTCTAAAGTAACTTACGATTTTGTAGCAAAAATAGGAAGGGGTTCCGATGATCTGCCCTATCCAAGAGAAGGTTTCGCTTTTAATAAAAATTTTCTTTGTATTGAGGACTCCTATTCATCTTTAGCCATAGTTGCGCCAGGTGATTTTTCTGTAGGTAAAGTGAAAAGGATTGATGAATATTCGGAGCTCAGGCTTTCAAGCAACAGTAAAAATGCTTTACTGTTGCTCTTTAGCAAAGGGTGCAAAAATGTTAATATAACTAATGCATATATCCCTCCCTGCTTAGACAATTGTCCTGAAGGTAAGATGAAGCTAATTCTTCGGCTAAAAAAGGGAAGATTCAGAAAAAACTTTAAGTTGATGCCAGGAGACTACGTTCTTTTAATAAGGAATAGGGGGGATTCAGAAAATGTAACAGAATTCGATGTGAGGGTGATATAGTTGAACCTTACTCTTTCATTTGCAATAGCAACTCTTCTGTCTTTTATTTTTATAATATTTGTCTATTTGGGGATTTCCTCGAAGTTAGATTTAGAAATGCGTATCTTTCTAGAAAACAAGCTTGAATACGAAGCTAAAGTGATATACTTTGATATTTTAGCAACATCTTTTTTTGGTGATTTTCCCAACAGCGAAATAAGTATGAGCTTAGAATACTTACTAGATGGAAAATTATACTTAAATAATTCAAGTTTATGCATAAGCAAGGACAACCTGAGGATTTGTGAGAATATAACCTTAAACGAAACTAAAATTAGGTTGGATGTCAATAATGAAAATTGGTATAGACTAAGAGTTGAAGGATGATCCTACCAAGAGCGCCTATATACTATGTTGGCAAAGGATCCGTAATTCTTCTTGTGAAGATTTTTGATGAGGAAGGGAATGAGATAAAAGTTCCTAGTGTAGATCTATGCTTGGAATTTTGTAAGGGACCCAAAAAGATTAGGGAAGCCAACTTTATATTTTCGAAGCCAATACAATCGTGGATCAGTGTAATAGAAGTGGGAGAGGAGGGTGAATTCACTTTAAAGATAAAAGCATCTGTTCGGGAGGAGGATTACACATGTGCATTCTCCCTACCAATAAAAATTATTTGTAGAGGGGATAAGCCAAGGTATTGCATTTTGAAGATGAGACTATTCTGTAAAAAGAGGAAGCGAAAAAAGTTTCTAGTAAGTCCTGGTGGTACTATAATTCTTTTAGCTAAAGTTGATATGAGGGAAGGTGAGATATTTAGCCCGTATACTGCGGAGAGCGCTGAGGTTTGCTATAGGATAATATCAAGAAAGAAGGTTTTGCATTCTGGTGATCTGGTCTTTAACGAAAAGGCTAAAGCTTGGTGTTCGGTTATAAAAGCTCCTGAGAGGGAAGGAAAGTATGCTCTTGCTTTATACATAAAAGGTAGGATACCACCAGAAAAATTTGAATACAAGGAGGTAGTTAATTTAAATGTAAAAGCTGGAGGTAGCAGGTTTGTAGGGCTAAAATTCTATACAACTCTTCCATATTTTCCTATAATTGCTAGAGTTGAGGAGGTTCTTTCTGAGCTACCTAGTCTTAAAAGCGTTTCTCCCGAGAAGTTGAATGTAAGGTATCCTCTCATAAAACCGTTTGCATATGCGCATATAAAATGGGACGAGAAAGAAGGAAACCTGATTTATATTTTGGAAGAACCGAAGTTAATGGAGAAGGAGAGGAGTGCTCTTGAAAGAATCGAAAAGGATCTTATCGATCTTGTTGATGTTGATTTGACAACCATAAAAAGTCCTGCAAAGGCTCTCGACTATTTGGAGGAGAAAATTATTTACATTTTGAAAAAATATAAAATTGAGCTTAGTTTTGACGAATACAAAAAAATACGATATTATGTTGCTAGAGACTTCATTGGCCTCGAGAAAATTGAACCTTTACTTAGGGATCCGTACATTGAGGATATAAGCTGCGATGGTGTTAATATACCGATCTATATTTTGCATAGAAGGTATGGAGCTATGAAAACAAATATTATATTTAAAGATCTTATGGAGCTAAATAACTTTATTATTAAAATTGCACAGCGTTGTGGGCGTTATATAAGCTATGCTGAGCCTTTACTTGACGGAACCTTACCAGATGGTTCCAGAGTCCAAGCTACATTAGGAAAGGATGTCACTACGCGTGGACCTACCTTTACAATAAGGAAGTTTAGGGAAATACCCTTAAGCCCTGTTGAGTTGATAGAATATGGTACCGCTAGCCCAGAGATCTTTGCATATCTTTGGCTTCTAGTAGAGTATGGTAGATCGATTTTAATTGCGGGAGGAACTGCTACAGGAAAAACAACATTATTAAATGCTATTTCGTTGTTTATTCCAAAGGAGTTTAAAATCGTATCAATAGAGGATACCAGGGAACTCAATTTACCCCATGAACACTGGATTCCTGGTGTTACAAGACCTGGATTTGGTCCTCCAGATGAGCGTGGCAGGCGCTACGGTGAGGTAACAATGTATGATTTACTTAAGGAAAGCTTTAGACAGAGACCAGATTATGTTATTGTTGGTGAGGTTCGCGGTAAGGAGGCGTATGTTATGTTTCAGGGTATGGCATCTGGGCATGCAGCGTTAAGCACAATGCATGCAAGCTCTCTAGAAACGGTTTTGCATAGATTGCGCACTCCTCCAATAAATCTTTCACCAACATTAATTGAAGCTTTAGACGCGTTGATAGTTCTAGTTCATGCAAAAACCAGAGGTAAAGCTGCTAGAAGGATAAAGGAGATTGTTGAGATAATAGGGATGAGTTATCAAACTGGGGAGCCACGCGTTGAGAAGGTTGTTAAATGGAAGCCTGTAACGGATACATTCGAAATTAAGAGAGAGTCCTTCCTGATAAAGAAGATAAGCAAGGAAAAGGGAATCCCTCTTCCAAAGCTGCTTGAGGAATTTGAAAACAGGACTAAAGTTTTGGAATGGATGGCTAAGAATGGTATAAGGAACTTTGTTGAAGTTTCAAGAATTATTAATCAGTATCATAAGAACCCTAGAAAGGTTATGGAAATGATAAAATGAAGCTAGCCTACAAATTTTTTAAATTTTATGAGAAAATTGCTTGGAGAGTTTGCGGAAAAATAGTAGTCAAGTTTGAGGATAGGTTTGCTGGATTAAGAGATTCTTTAAGAAAAGCAAACATACACATTCTTTTTAGCTCCTATCTAGCAATTATGCTATTTACAGCAATTTTTTGTTCTACAGCTCTTTTTTTTATTGGACTTGCTTACTTATTAGCAATTCATGTTACTTCTAACGCATTTTTAGCGCTTGCATCTTTATCTTTAGCTATCTTTTTCTTTACCCTCTTTATATTCTACGTATATCCCTACGTAAGAGCTAAAAATAGGGCAAGAAGTATTGATACTAATCTACCGTTTGCCATAAATCATTTAGCCGCTATTGCCAGTGCAAACGCTCCTCCAGATGTTATGTTTAGGATCCTAGCTAAGTTTAAACAATATGGTGAAATCTCAGCAGAAGCCGAAGAAATAGTTAGAGACATGGACATGCTTGGCCTTGATGTTCTAACAGCTTTACAACACAGAGCTGAGAGAACTCCATCCGAGAGATTTAGGGATTTGATTTCTAGCATAATATCAACTATACGCTCGGGTGGAGATCTAAGATTGCTGCTTCATGAGGAGGCTAGGGTAATTAGCCTTGAACACTCACTTAAAATTAGGGAATATAGCGATATACTTTCAACGATTGCTGAAGTTTATGTTATGCTTCTAGTAGCAACACCTTTGCTTTTAATTTCGATGCTAGCAATACTTAACGTTATAGGCGGTTCTATAGGAAAAATAAATTTGGAAGACTTAATGAAAATTTTGGTATATTTTGCTTTACCTTTCTTAAACGTTATCTTCATTTTATTAGTTGAGGCGACATCTCCATGACCAAAGAAACTAAGGATATTAGCATTACAACAGTGGTAATAGCAACATTTCTGATTTTGGGAGCTATGATGATAGTTTTTGGTGTTCTTGCAGGAGGAATTTCGCCAAGAAATTCTATGTTCTTCCTAGGATTATTCACACTAACAGTGCCACCCAGCGCAATAAAATATTTGGAATATAGAAGATTCTCAAAAATGGAGCGAAAATTTCCTGATTTTCTTAGAGATCTTGTTGAGCAATTAAGAGCTGGTATGGCACTACCTCAAGCTTTGCGTGTTGTATCAAAAAATGATTACGGCCCCTTAAGCAAGGAAATTAAGAAAATTGTAAGCCAGATAAGCTGGAAATTAACTTTTGAGGAAGCTATGTTAAAATTTTTAGAAAGGTGCAGGAAAAGTAGGGTTATATCTCAAAGTATTCTTGTAATTCTTGAAGCTGAGAAGTCGGGTGGTAAAATAGATGAAGTTTTGGAGGGGGTTGCTGCTGCAGTTAGAAGAATAGATGAGCTTGAAAAGGAGCATAGGAGCAGGCTTAGGATTCAAATAATTACTCAGTACTTTGTTTTCTACACCTTCTTAATAGTTATAATTCTTCTAAAAAATATTCTTCTCCCTTCCCTAGCTGGATCTCCAGAGAAATATGAACTTTTATTTTTCCATCTCATACTTATTCAAGCATTTTTTGCAGGTATCTTGGCTGGAAGAATAGCTGAGAAATCCTTTGTAGCAGGACTTAAACACAGTTGCTTTTTAATCTTTTCAGGTTACTTAATATTTATTTTTTCAAGTTATCTCATGGCGTAGTTGCAAAATTTAATAGCAAAGCTAGCACATAATTTTAATGATGAGACTTT
>CAZWFW010000033.1:0-14156 GCA_964633445.1 Candidatus Undinarchaeota archaeon
ATTTTTTGAATTTCTGCAGCTTATTAGTAAAAACTGCAAAAACTAAACAAAAACTTTTCTGAAATTTTCCTCTTTATCTTTGATAGTAGCATCAATTATGACTTTGCAGGTTTTTCCTTGCTTTGCGCTAGGATCTAAACTAGAACCAACTTGATTCTTTAGCAAAGTAACATCCTTATCAGCCTGAACTCTTGTTGCAATTGTCCATTCAACATCTTGCATATCCCTAACATTTATGTCATCATCAACAATGACTATATGCTTAATACTTCTGTGGGTCTTTAAAGCAACTTCAGCAGCAACCTTTGCATCATCTTTTTTATGCTTTCTTATTGCTACTACACAATGCAACCACTTGCACCCGCCTTCAGTTAAATAAACATCCTTAACATCAACACCAGCATTCTTTAAGGCATTAAAAATTTCTATTTCTTTAGGCATACCCATCAAGCATTTGTGCTCAAGGCTTGAGGGTATTATTGTGTAGTAAATAGCATTTTCTTTGCAATAAACCTTATCGACGTAAACAACTGGTTGCTCCCTTATAATATCCCAAGTGCCAGTAATATCTACGAAAGGACCCTCAGGAACTCTCTCCTTTGGAGGAATATAACCCTCGATAATGATTTCAGAGTCCACTGGCACACTAACCCCATTCTCAAGCTCTATTAGTTTTAATGGCTTATTTTGGAGAGCTGCAGCGTATTCTAACTCATTTTCATCAATTTTTAAAGACGTGGCAGCTGCAAGTAATATGCAAGGGTTTAATGTTATTATTATCGCAATGTTCAACGCTTTATTCCTTTCTTGGGTTTTTTGGTAATACTTATGCAAGTCTCTCTCTGTAATTCTAATTGCGAGCTTTTTTTCATTTATCACCATCAGGCGATGAAAGGAAGCGTTTATTCCAAATTCCTCATCCTCAGCAATAACTATGCCAGAGGTTATGTAAGGCTTAGTATTGTGCCAAAATGTTAGGATTGGCAAATCCTTAAGACTTATTTCTGCGAAAGGAGATTCATTGATAATTTTTAGCTTACCCCTTTTTTCAAATGTTTTAATTAAACACTCTTTTGAGAAAAACTTTTCCACGTTTTTCGGTATGAAATAGTTTGTAAGTAAAGGTATTTCGCTTTCTCGTATGTTTTTAAAGAGAAGTGTTTTGGTTTCGTTATGCTTAGCGATTCTAGCTATTTCGTATTTTACTGAGCATTCCTTTTCTATTTTAATTGTGTTAACATTTAATCCCTTTCTCATAATCTAAATTTCCTTCTCCTTTCTTATATACCAACCCATATCCATCAAATTCTTTACAGCAACGAAATCTTCATTAATACCTCCTAGTAAAATATACTTAGCATCTACAAGCATTTTACCCAATCCTAGAGGCTCATCAAGCTTATTAAGAATAATAGCTAGATCCCCCCTTCTTAATTTCTGTTCAATTTTTATTATCGAACTGGCAAATATATCTCTACCATACAAAAATAACTGCTCAGCTTTCTCATTAACCCAAACTTTGTTTTTCGCGTAATCCTTTATTATCCAAAGTAGTGGAAGTGCAGCTTTAAATTTCTTATTAATTTCTCCTATCTTTAATCCTGCAAAATATAGTTGATTATGCTCTCTAATCTTTCTCAAAAAAATGTTATTCTCACAAATAAAAGCAGAATTAGCATTTACAAAAATCTTTGTAGAAATACCTCTCATAATTTCTTCATTTTTTATTTTAAATATACACGTTATCTGCTTGGTAATCCACAGTCCTATTGACGCGTCTCCTTTACTTTTATTAACCATTTTTAAGTAACATTATGCAATAAGTATTATTGTATGCTAGGAATTGAAAACTCTGATATTCCTAAGATATTTTTATTTACAATTATAATTTTCTCAAAAGTTACGTTCTTCTGTTTGGCAGAGGAAGTGCCCAGTATTTTTGCTAAAGATCCCGTCAATCTTACTGTTCCCAAAGCATATAGCGAGCTAAAAGTTCTCAAGAATCCTTCTTATAAATGGGTATTTATGGTTTATTTAGATGGGGATAACGATCTTGAAGACTGCGCAATTGATGATTTTCTTGAAATGTCAAGCGTTGGTTCAACAAGTGATGTTGCAATAGTTGCTTTATTTGATAGAACAGCAGGAGACGACACATCCTATGGAGATTGGACTGAGGCTTGTATTTTCAATATAACAACTAATATAAAGCCTTATAATACAAATGCTATTGAGTGTTGGGGGGAGGTTAATATGGCTGATGAAACCACGCTTTTTAATTTTGCTAATTGGACAATTAATAATTTCCCCGCAGAGCATTATGCATTAGTTCTGTGGAATCACGGTGGTGGTGTTGTAAATGGTGCTTGTATGGATGAGCCCAGCGGAGATACAGGCGATAGTTACTCAGATGCACTAACATTGAATGAGGTAAGAGTCGCTTTGGAAGCGGTGTATAATGCTACTGGAAGAAAAATAGACGTTTTAGGCTTTGATGCCTGCTTAATGGGTATGGCTGAAGTAGTTTATGCTGTTAGAGATTATGCTGATTACATCGTATTTTCGGAGGAAGTCGAGCCTGGAGATGGGTGGCCCTATGATATGATTCTTAGCAATTTAACAGCAAATCCTGATATGCAATCTGAGGAACTTGCAAAACTAATAGCTCAAAAGTATATAGAATACTATACTGAACATCCTGCTTATGATACTGAAACGCAGTCAGCCGTTAATGTTAACAAGTTTGTTAAAAATTCCTTGGGGAAGCTAAATAGAGTAGTTGGCGAATTGTTAAGAAATTATACTACCTATGAATCGGAAATAACTTCTAGCCTATCCAACGCTGAGCAATTTCCCCATCCTGACTTTCCTTACTCTCTTGTCTCAAGAGACTTTATAGATTTTTTAAGACACCTAAATAGTAGTATTTCAGATATTTCCACCAAAAGTTTGATTTCTGAAGCAGTAACAGCGATCAGTTCCTCAATTATCTATTCTGGGCATCTCAGTAAACATCCCAATGCTACTGGACTTTCGATATACGATGGTTCTGAAAGTGAATATTTTGGTATTGATATGTCACTTCACCATCAATGGGATGAATTGTTAAAGAAAATTAAGAATAATCAAGCAGGAATATGGTTGTATGATATTAATGTTTCTTGCATAGATAGTGCAAATGATGGCATTTGCGAATTTCTCAATTTCACTATAGATGTTGATACTGATTATTCCAACCCCATTAACGTTACTGTAAAGATATTTGCTAAAGGAGAGCAGAACAGTGAAGTTTATGTTGGAAATGTCTCTGGAGAAATTTCTGGTGCAACAGGAAATGATAGAATAGAATTTTTACTAAATACTTCAAAACTTCCTGATATATTTGACATATACAATTTTAGATTTGAGATTTGGAATGAAACGAATAACATTCTCTCTCAGCTTTACTACTTCGGTGATGAAGATGCTACAAGCGTTATACCTTTTGAGCCTATGGTTCTCCAATCCCTTACAAGTACCATCCTTAAAGGCAATACTACAAAGCTTTTTAACTTTACGGTAAATTATACAAGCGTTTTAAATAAAGATCCCCTTTGGGTAAATCTTACCCTATTTAACATATATACGGGGAGCATCATTACCAAATCTCTTGTTGGGACTAATGCTTCTGACACAAATTATGCAGATGGTAAAATTTATTACGTAAATTTAACGTTATCGCCAGGCATATACGAATTCAACTTCACAGCTAAGGAAAACGTAACAAATTATGTAAGGCAAATATTTGGTGGCTATGTTCTTTGTGCTGATGAAATATGGGATAACCCTGCAAATTGTACAGTAAATTCAACAAGAATTTTTGAGAATGCTTCTCTAATATTAAACTGTAGCAAATTCAATGTTAATAGCACTTTGATTTTAAGGAACGCTACCATCTATCTTTATCCTCAAGGAGCATATACCTTTAACAAGGCTAATCTCACCTTTGAAAATATAACTATCTTTGGTAGGCATATATTTAACATCAGCGATACTCTTTTAGACATTTACAACGCTACATTGCATAACATAGCAATTCTTTTGGCAAACTCAAATGTTACGGCCAAATTACTTAATCTTCTATCAATAAAATTTGTAGTTGCCAATGATTTCCTTAATATCTCAACTAGCTTAAACAACTTAACAGCTTTGGCAAGCAATTATTCAGTTAACATGTCTAACCTAACAGTTTCTGAAGTAGATATAGACGCATTTAATGCTACGATTTTCTTGAATAATACCAGAGTTAGCCAACTTTTCGGAAAAGAAAATGTTAATCTAACATGTAATATGAGCGTGATAGACTTTTTGCATTTAGAAAATTCATCTGCATGTATAAAGGGATATGTGAATATAACTGATGCTATTTTGGAAAATTCTACTGTAGAGAGATATTTCCCCATAACTCTACTGAATATTAGCGGAGGTAATCCTATCTCAAATGTAAATGTAAGTATAGGATATCTTAACATTAGTGAAAATGAAACAAAGTTTTCAGTACTTGCTAAAGGCGAGAATGGCCTAGAAGAATTTATAAATCTTCTACTTGCCCTTTTACAGCAGTTAATGAGACTAATTTATACCCTCTCCTATGCTCTTTATGGAGTTGAAGTTTTCTCTTTGCAAACAGGACCTCTAGGTAACATAACAGCTAACTTAACATTCAATAGCACCACATCATCCTATCTCGCTTTCATTAAAACAGAGAACTCCTATCTTACCTATGTCAATGAAAGTTGGAATGTAATTGCCCCTGATCTTAGTTCAATGAACATAACCCTGCTTACAGGAACAGCAACAAATAGAGGGTTACCTATTTACGTAGATGTAGATACTCCAAAATCAATTCCCCTAAACCATAGCATTGTCGTTGAGAATATCTATAACTTGACAAGCATAAAGATTTCATGCAACTTCTCAGACAATCATGCATTATTCATAGGTTACTTAGCTTTGGGAAATGTTAGTGCACTAAATGCAACTAATGAAAACGTTACTTACACTTTAGTTCCATACATTTTCAATATAACAAGTAATGTAACGGAGACTTTGGTCAACTTTACAATACCTCTCAGCATTATCGATTTTGTTAATAAAAAATTCAATATAACTAATGGCAATATAACCCTTAACTATACATGTTTTGCTGTTGACAAGTTCTTTAATTCAAACCATAGGAATGTTAAAGTTGAGAACATAACATTCAAACTTAAAGATATCAAGATAAATATTACTGGAATAAGTGATGTTGTTATAATTGTAAATTACAATAATATCCCTATTTTATCTCTTAACAACACCACTGCATCAATATTTTTACTCAATGGCACATACAATGTAACTCTCCAAGCATTTAGCAACAGCTTAATTGTTAACTTCCATCAAGTTTCTGCTGAAGCAACTTCAAATTTAACAGTTTCTCTTGATAAGAAAACCGATACTGAGGGATATCTAGTTACATACGCCATAAAACCAAACATTAATGCAAACGCAACTCTCACGCTAAGTTACAAAGGTACGGGATATAAAAATGATAAGTTTCTAGGCCTATATAGGTGCGATAACTGGAATTTCGCTCAGAGTAAATGTGATTCCTCATGGAGCTTCATTTGCAATACTTCTAGCTCAAATTGCTCATGGGATCTCACCAACGATATTGTAACTTTTAATGTTACGGGTTTCTCAGCATTTGCAATTAAGCAAGAGCCATACTGCGGAGATGGTGTTTTAAATCAGGAAACAGAGGAGTGTGATGGTAGTGACTTTGGTGGGAAAACATGTAGTAGCTTTGGTTATGATGCTGGTTATTTGGTTTGCACATCCTCATGCACAATAGATACTTCAAATTGTTACAATGAAGAATCTGAGGATGGTGGAGGAGCAGTAGTTCCTTCCCAACCATTGAAAATATTTAATTATCCTGACGAGATAAGTGTTGAGCAAGACTCAAACGTAACATTCAACATAACTGTTGCAAATTTTGGAAGTACAAAACTAAATAATGTTAAGCTAGCATTTTCAGAGGTTTTACCAAAGGATTGGGTGAGTATAGAAGGAAATGATGTTGCTATTAATCCTAGTAGCTTGCATACTTTTATTGTTACGATTACTGCTCCTAAGGATAGCTTAACTGGAAAGTTTGAGATTTACTTTAATGTTACTTGCAAGGAGGGTTACAAGGATGAGGCTAAATTCTACCTTGAAATAAAACCATATCCAAAAGAAAGAGAAATCGCTGAGAAGAAGCTTGAGGAAGTTAAGGAGTTGCTTGAGGAGGTTTTAGGTTTGGTTGACCAACTTAAAAGCAAGGAGGTGGATGTGAAGGACATAGAGAATGTTATCGCATCGGCTAATAAAACGATAGATGATGCTGAAAAATGTATAGAGGAAAAGGATTATGATAAGGCTATGAAGCTTTTAGATGAGGCAGAATTTATGCTTCTAGATGCCAAAGCATTAGCTAAAAACTTGCTCACTGTTAAAATAGAGGAAAATATAACTCAACAAGAGCAGGAGATGGAGGGGGAGGAAGTTAAGAATGTAACTGAAGAGAAAGAAGTAGAGCAGGAAAAGCAAGTTAATGTAACTACAAATGTGACTAAGGCTGGTGAGATGAAGACTTCAAGAAAAAGCATAGTCATTGTGCTAGCTGTTGTAATAATCCTTGCCATTCTCTTTATCTTCTACAAGCTTTATTTCCCTCAAGAGGTTCCTGAAAGATATTTAACCAAGTGATCTTCCCTCATGAAAAACATTTAGAGTGTCAGGACTAACTATAGCAACACCTTTTCTAGCCCTTCTTTAGCAGATTCTAAGTTAATTTGTTAACTTTCGGCGCTTTTAATATAATTTTGCAATTAATTTAACTCAAATGAGCGAGGAAAAATGGAAGGTAACATCCTTCCTTTTTGCAATACTCTTAATTATATCCTTAATTTTCATATTGAGAGCCGAAAAACTAGCTTCAACCGGCTATGTTGTTGCAGGATTAGGAAAAAATGAAAGTAAATACGAGATAGTATACCTCTATCCGGAGGCATGCGGAGAACCTTGCTCTCCAGATAAATATAAGGAATGGATTGAAGGTACAAACATTTCATTAAGAAGCTTTAAAGGGGACTGGCTTAGAGGACCTGTAGCTTTATTGTTGCATAATGGTAAGGTTTCCATCATCGAGTTAATGTCCAAAAGGCAGATGCTAGGAAGTATTTGTTCTGCAACAGATGACAAGAAAATCTGTAAGCTCTATGAGGAATCAATAAACAAAACCGATGTTGTTGGATTAGATCTTTACATAATGTCTTTCTGCCCGTTTGGTATGCAGATGGTTGAAGTTTTAGAACCAGTTTATGAATTACTTAAAAATGATATCAAATTTAATCTGCATTTTGTTATATATCCGAGTGAGTGGTATAGTAACAATCCAGGAGGGTTCTGCATAGATGGATATTGCTCAATGCATGGAGTTTTCGAATTAAAGGAGGATATCAGGCAGAAGTGCATTTTTAGCCAATACCCTGAGAGGTGGTGGGATTACGCATTATGCATGATTTCAAAGTATAGGAAAAACCCGTGGCACAATGATACTCTAAGCCCATGGCAAGATTGTGCTAAGCAAGCAGGAATAAGCGTTGATGATGTGCTTGAATGCATGCAAAATGAAGGCATAAGATTAATAGCTGAGGACTATGAGCTAAACAAGAAATACGGTGTTACAGGTTCTCCAACTTTATTTATAAATGGGGAGATGTATGCTGGCGAAAGAACACCAGAGGCTTTGAAGGAGGAGATTTGCAAGTACTTTAAAACAAAGCCAGAGGAATGTGAAGAAAAGCTTTCAAGTGAGTCATCAGCGGCACAAGGAAGATGTTAAAGAATAGGGAAATACTTATACTTTCACTAGCGTTTTTTCTAATATTTTTTGGTTATGATGCCTCTCAGCAATACCTTACAACATATCTAGGAAGTCTGGGATTTTCGGCAATTTCATTAATATACCTAACCTTCGCATTTGCAAATCTACTAGCCTTCATACCAGTTTCGCGAATTGGAACCAAGAAAATGCTACTTCTTTCCTCAATCTTCTACTCATTATTCATTCTTTCAGTCCTTTTAAAGAACATTTTAACGCTAGTATTTGCAGCATTTCTAGGCATAATGGCATCCTTCCTCTGGGTTTCGCAAACCATGCATTTATTAAAAGCCTCATCTCCAAGCGAGTTTGGAAAAAATTCTGGAGTATTTGCAACAATGAAAAACATAGGTAGCACCTCAGGCTTAATTTTCTCAAGTATTCTCTTAGCCTTCATTTCTTTAGAAAAGTTGTTCTTATTTTTCTCGATTTTTCCTATTCTTGCAGTATTTACATTATTATTTCTTAAAAATAATTTTAAAGAGGATGTAAGAGCAAAAGATTTGAGAAAGATTGTTATAAATGGAGATATTCAAAGAATCCTGGTGCATAATTTTGTTCTAGCAGGGTTTCTTTTTGGTTTTGGAATTTCAACCCTGCCATTAGAAATAACTGAGAAAATTGGTAAGGAGTTCATAGGAGTATTAAGCACACCTCTATACCTTACACCAATCTTGACAAGCTATGTGGTTGGAAAACTTTCAGATAAGCTTGGTAGAGAAAGCTTTATTTATTTAGCTTATGCTTTAGGAATTGCAGGCCTTCTCCTGCTATTTTATAGATTTTCCTTTTCCTTTGCAATGTTATCTATAATCCTTATCTCTCTAGCATTTTCGATAAGCTTTGTTTTAGGTATGCCAATAATCGGGGATATTGCTAAAGGCGTTAACATTTCATGCATAACAAGCATATTGTGGTTTTCTTCATGCTTAGGTACATCAATTTATTCGTTCTTTTTTAAAAATCTGAAATTTGAATTAATCTGCAAGATTCTAGCTATTTTATTAATAGCAAGCTTTTTTGTTATATTGCCAGTTCTAAGAAAGGGATTTAAGAACATCAAAATAAAATATTAAATATAGCACCGGTAGTCTAGTGGTAGGACGGCGGCCTGCCACGCCGTAGACCCGGGTTCGAATCCCGGCCGGTGCACCAAACTAACACCGCAGCAAGTATTTTATCGTTCTTGACTAAAACAAATCTCTACCATTTCTTTATAAAATTCGAGCAAACACCTTCAATTAGCCAGTATATTTGTATTGTAAACTTCATAAATTAAGCAAAATCGATGCCTTACTTTTTACTGGAACATTTTCTAATTCAAAATTTTATCTTGGCAATCTACTATTTTGCTGTTTTTTGATACTCAAGCTACTAAAAAAAACTTCTACATAGTAGCAATGAAGAGCAGTATGCTGATAATAAGCATTGTTAACCAAATTCCTCTGTCCCAAAAAATTATTTTACTACCATCCAAAGGGGAAAAAGGAATTAGATTAAACATTGCAAGGAAAGCATTCACATATGCTAACAGGCCAAAAAATCTAGCTAACAGCATGTTATGAGCAAGCTCCATCAAAACAACAAATAAAGATGCAATTATAAGATTTGTAATTGGCCCAGCAGCAGCAATTTTACCGCTCTCTTCCCTGCTCGCGCCAATACCTCTAGGGATTATATAAACTGCACCTGGAGCTATAAATATCACCCCTGTCAGAGCTATTAAAAATGCTATTGCTATACCCTCCCACCATGCTCTATATTCAGCCCAGTGTCCATATTTTTGAGCAACAAACTTATGAGCAAGCTCATGGGGTAAAAAAGCTGTAATTCCAATTGATAATGCAGGAATAAACATGAATAGTTGCAATTCTTTAGATTTAACAGAGTAAGCTATTGTAATAATTAATGCTAGGCATATGCATGAAAGTATCAGATCCTTAAGCTCTTTCTCCGAAAGGTTAATCTTCATTTAAAAATTTAATTGTTTTAACATATTAAGATGATGGTTATAAGGGGTAGTGTTAAAGATATTGAAGTCTTAAAGCAATCAAAAAATTGCAAACTCGGGGTTGGAAGATTTATTTTCACTGATAGATACTCAGTTTTTGACTATGGAGTTATGCCAGATAAAATTGATGGAAAAGGAACTTCCTTATGTTTAATTTCTGCATATTTTTTTGAGAAACTTAATGATATAGGGATAAAAACTCATTATGAAGGTTTGGTTGAGGATGGTAAAGTTAAAAGCTTGGAGGAAATTGCGGAGCCATGCAATGTTATGCAGGTAAAGTTGGTAAGGGTTATAAAGCCAGAGTTTAGAGATGGCAAATACATTTATAACTTTCCGAAAAATCTCAGAAACTTCCTTATCCCCCTTGAATTCATCTACAGGAATTATTTGCCTGAGGAATCAAGTTTATTTAGAAGGATAAGAAGTGGGGAGGTAACACTAGAGGATTTTGGATTAAAAAGCATGCCAAAACCAGATGAAAAACTTGAAAAACCAATATTTGATGTTAGCACAAAATTTGAGGAGAAGGATAGATATGTAAGCTGGAGCGAGGCAAAGGAAATTGCTGGACTTAGCGATGAGGAAATCGGGGAGATTAAGAATATTTTGAGAAAGGTAGATAATATTATAACCAGAAGGGTTGAGGAACTAGGTATAATTCATGTGGATGGAAAAATAGAGTTGGCGTTTGATGAGAACAGGGAGCTAATGGTTGCTGATGCTATAGGCACACCAGATGAATGTAGATTTAAATATGAAGGGATGAGCGTAAGTAAAGAACTACTAAGGAAATATTACAGGAAAACGGAATGGTATAAGGAGGTTGAGAGAGCTAAGAAAATTGCTGAGTCTAAAGGAGAAAAAGATTGGAGGAAGTACTGCAGCATACCGCCGAGGCTTGATCCTAAGTTTAGAGATTTAGCCTCGAAGATATATAAAGCATTAGCCAATGAAATAACTGGCAAAGAATTTTTTGACGTTCCTAAGCTTAAGGATGTTGCAAAGGAGTACAGAGATTATTTATCTTAGGAGTGCATAAATTTGCTTAGAGTAGTTATAGACCAAGTAAAATTTTCGTATTTTCCTCCTTACGCCGCTTATATAAATGATTTTATAAATCCTTTAAATGTGTAGCAAATTTCGCTAATTTATCATCAGCTGTAATTAAAATGCTACTGGTTTCTTTAGCTATGGCTAAATAAATCGAATCATAAACTGTCAAGTTTGTCTCCTTGGTTATTTTTACAGCAGTAAGTAAAAGATTCAAAGTGATGGGTATGACTTTAAAACCAAACAATATTAAAGCTTTTGCCGCTTCCCTGATATTTTCATAATTTTTCCTTTTTAAAGCATTCAACACCTCCAAAAACATTAATTCTGGCTCATAAACCTCGTACGATCCTTCCAAAATCCTCTCTCTAACTTCTAGTGCTTTTTCGCTCAATTCCTCTTCTATAAACCACTTTACTATTACTGAAGCGTCAAGAACTATTTTACCTGGCATCTCTATCCTCCCTTATAATTTCCTCTGCTTTCTTTCCAGGAATTTTTTTTCTAATCCTATCCATTATAGCAACTGCTAAAGCTCTATTTACTTCTTGTCCCTTTTCATAATTTTCTGCCAATTCTTGAAGAAGCTGAGAAAAACTCCTCTCTCCTTTTAACCTTCGCAATTTGTAATAAACATCATCCCTAATCGTTATTACTTTCATTAATTTATTAAAATACATTTAAATATATTTAAAATTTCTAATAATTACGCGTTAATTTTGAATAATTTAATATGAAAGCGATTTTGGCTTTAGAAGATGGAACAGTAGTTGAGGGAAAGGGAGAAATTGAGGGTGTTGCGGAAGGTGAATTGGTTTTTAATACGGCAATGACTGGTTATGTTGAAGCATTAACGGATCCTAGCTATGCTGGGCAGATTTTGATGTTTACCTATCCTTTAATCGGAAATTATGGGGTTACCAAGAAGGATTTTGAGAGTGATGGTGTTAAGGTGGAAGGTGCAGTTTTTAGAGAGCTTTGCAAGCACCCAAGCAACTGGCGCAGTGAAATGAGCTTGCTTGAGTTGCTTGAGGAGTATAATATTCCATACATCGAAGGTGTTGATACAAGAATGCTAACAAGGAAAGTCAGGATTTATGGTGCAATGAATGCCTGCTTAGTTGTTGGAGAGGATGCTGATAAAAGATATGCGATTAAAAAAGCAAGAGAAGTAGTTGACATTACCAAAAAAGATTTGGTTGATAGAGTTTGCGTTAAGGAACCTAAGGTTTTTCATGCTAAGAAGGCTAAGTATGATGTTGTGCTTATAGACTGCGGAGTAAAGCTTAGCATTATTAGGCAATTGTTAGAAAGGAATGTTAATGTAATTTTGGTACCCTACAATTATTCCTATAAAAAAATCAATGAATACAAGCCAGATGGTATCTTTGTTTCAAATGGACCTGGAGATCCTATAAGGGTTAAGCCCACAATAACCACATTAAGAAAATTAATAAATAGATATCCAATTGCTGGTATATGTCTTGGTCATCAGTTGCTTGCTTTAGCATTTGGAGCAAAAACTTTTAAGCTGAAATTTGGTCATAGAGGCCTAAATCAGCCTGTTAAGGATTTTGAAACTGGAAGAGTTTTTATTTCCTCGCAAAATCATGGTTTTGCCGTTGATAAGAAAAGCTTAGAATATACTGGTTTGGAGGTTACGCAGATAAATTTAAATGACGGTACCGTTGAAGGTATAAGGCATAAAGAATTGCCAATTATAAGCGTGCAGTACCATCCTGAGGCATCACCGGGACCACACGATACTTATCCTTTCTTCGACAGGTTCGTAGATATGCTTAAGTAATAGCTAAGAAATTTAAACGCTCTTTCCTCTCCCAAACTTTTTATGAGCTTTGGCTAAGTGACCAGCAGCTAACGCGGCTAATAAACTTAGCTCACCTGCAAGAACTGCCGCAGCAACTATCTCTGAAAGTTTCTTAGCATTTACACCAGGAGGGTCTCCAGAACCAGCTACACCTAAGATTTCCAAACATTCCCTTTGCGTTTCAACCCTCGTACCGCCACCAACAGTTCCAACATAAATGCAGGGCAAGTAAACACTCACATATAGGTCATCACCATACAACTCCGTTGTTGTTATGCCAAGACTACCATCCACAGCATGCGCCTCGTCTTGCCCAGTGGCAATGAATAATGCCGCAATGATGTTTGCATAATGAGCATTAAAACCGTAGCTAAGAGATAATGCCGAGCCAATCAAGTTTTTTCTATAATTAACCTCAACAATGTCTTCAGGTGTAGTTTTAAGAATTTCCTTACAAACCTCTCTTTTTATGATAGCCTCAGCAATAACACTTTTCCCCCTTCCCAATATGAAGTTCAGTGCAGCAGGTTTTTTATCAACGCATAAATTGCCAGATAAACTTACGCAAACAGCACCTTTGAAATTCTCCTCAATATATCGAACAGCAGCATCTGTTGCTATCGTTACCATATTCAATCCTGAGGCATCCTTGGTATCGTAGCTAAATCTCAAGAATACATTTCTCCCAACGACCCATGGTTCTATGTTTAAAAGCACTCCATGCTTTGTTGTCGATTCTGCAACCTCTTTAATATCGCTGAAATGCTTTTCAATCCATCCTACGAACTCTATTGCAATTTTTGCACTCTCAAACCTGAATACTGGAGCTCTGGTCATGGCATCCTTGATTATGAAAGTTCTTACCCCACCAGATTTTGTTATTGCTGAACATCCTCTATTTACACTAGCAACTAAGGCCCCTTCAGTTGTTGCCAAGGGTATGTAAAAATCCCCCTTCGCATATTTACCATCAATTTTCAGAGGTCCTGCAATACCAAGGGGTATCTGCACAACGCCAATCATATTCTCAATATTTTTCTTCATAGCTCCTTCCGCGTCAATGCTAAAGTGTCCTACATGCCTGAGTTTGGTTTTAGTTACCTTTTCTACAAACTTTCGTCTTATTTCGCAAGCTTTGAAGGAATTTACATAATTTTCAAGCTCGTAAAGCTTTAATTTACCGGAAATCAAATCTTTGAGCAATCTTTTCTCATCAATCATTTTTATAAATTTTTTATAGCCTTGCATACAGTAAAACTTTTCGTAGACATTGATAGACACCTTGTAGCTTGTAGCCGCAACATATTTATATT
>CAZWFW010000034.1:0-14156 GCA_964633445.1 Candidatus Undinarchaeota archaeon
TGAATTTCATTAAATAGTTCCTTTAGATCTTCTATAGATTTAAAAGCTGCCCAATATCTTCCCAATTTCTCATTTTTTTCATAGAATTTTTTATTCCAAAGTTTTATTAAGTTTAATTTGCAAAGATCTTCAGTTTTTGGAGCAAAAATACCTTCAACACCAACTCTAGAAACTGAAGAAGCCAGATGATCTGCAATTTTAAGTAAGAATAAACACTTCTTATACTCATTTGGGATAAAATTCCAATCGTTTAAGTCAATTTTATCTATATTTACATGATGATATTGGCCCCACCAAGATGGTGAATTCGGTTTCTCTATATTTAACTTTTTAAAATCTTCATCTGTTAAGTTCTCGAATGTGTGATCTGAGATTTTTATACCCAGTCCTTCTATTTTAGGTCTTATCCTATCTTTATCAACTAATTTTCCAATATCATGCAGCTCTGGGATGAAAGATTCTTTAGGCATCATTATTAATTTGCAAATGGTGCTCTTAAAATACTTTTGTTGCTACTGAGTAAATTCAATCTACATCTGTCCTATCTTCTCAACTATAATCCTCCTAATCTCTTCATCCTCTAATAATTTTAACAACCTCTTAACCAATTTCTCCTTCTCTTCAACCTCCCTTATAGCTTCTACACTTAAAGCCAGTCCACAGTTACTACAGAATTTGGCATCACTTGGATTCTTGTATCCACATCTCGGGCATTCCTTAGGAATGTTCTTGGCAACTGGCTCCTTCTCAACCTTAAATCCGTACAATCCCAAAATTGCTTCATCCATATCTCTTCCTGATAAGTGTACATAAACAGAAGCCATTTCGGATCCCATTGTCCACCCAAAGTATTGGCAAAGTTGGGCTTCAGTCAAATACTTCGCCAAGAATGTTGCTCTTGAATGTCTAAACATATGAGCATGAACCCTCTTTTTGATCCCAGCTTTCTTAGCTGCTCTCTTAATTATTTTACTTATTGCAGCATAATCTAGGGGTTCTATCTCTTTACTATTCTTCTTAATCCATAATGGAGCTTCAGGATCATCTTTTGCAGGATGATTATTAACCAATTGCCTTAAATAAGGATCAGAAGCTATCAATCTTACCCTTCTCATTCCAGTCTTACCTTTAATTATCAAAACAGTACCCTGCTCATCAAAATGAACCTGCTTGATTTTTAAGCTTGCAATCTCTCCAATCCTTGCTCCAGATTCGTAAAGTGTTATTATCAAAGCCTTATCTCTGATATCATTGACAGCATTTACCATTTTTTGAATATCCTCTTCAGTTAACAACTCCTCAGGTAGTTTTTCCTCAGATTTCTTCAAGGTAGTCTTCAGCCACTTTACTTCTTCAGGATAATCTTCAGTTTGCCTCAACCACTTGTAAAACTTCTTTAAAGTAACCTTGAAATCCTTCTTTGTCCAAGCTGAGTAACCATTTCTCTCTATCCTCCCAACAACCCTAACTATATCCCGCTTCGTAGCTTTATCAAAATCCTTATCCAAAATCTTGGCAAGAGTTAGCAAAGTATTGGCATACTTTATAATCCTTGGAACACTCAATCCCTCCGCAAAGCAGTAATCTAAAAAGTCCTTTATCAGCTTCTTGTTATTATCCGTTATCTCTGATTTATCTATCCTCTCAAAAACCTTCTCCAACTGCTCATCGTACTTGTAGATGTCAACTGTCATTGTTCCCTTCATGAGTTATATTATTCAACTGAGGTATTTAAATTTTGTGCTTTTAGACAAATTGTCTAGTTCCCGCGGGGGCATTGGCACTGAAAGATAAGTCCAAAGAATTTCTTATAAAATAAAGCCCAACTTCTCTCTGAATAGCCACTTTTTGTGAGTCCACCTAACACATACCTTCAACTCGCTCCTCTCTATCTCATTAAATGGTAAACCTTCCTAGCCTTTAGATATCCCCAATAGTTAAACAACGTTCTACAGTAGTTTCTTAAGTTTATAAGAGATTTCATAAAATCTTCCCAATCTTATTCATTACTGCCGTCTCTTTCAATAATGTTTTGAAGTTTTCTCTTAATACGTTTGACATCTTCTAACGTTTTATTTCTTTCTCTTTCTAAATGTAGATTTTCTTTTTCTTTTAAGTCTTCGATTTTAGAGTAAACTTTCTTCTAAACATATTTGCTTATGAAATTATTTTCTACACAGTATGTGAATGAGCAGACTGGAAAAATAAAAATTTTGCTGAAACCCTTTTTATTTTCAAATAAAATACATGAATGCAATTTTTCTGAAAGTATACGGTATTTTTTTTATAGCGTATAGTATATTTTTGTAGTGGAATTACCCCTAAGTAGGTATAGGGGTGGATGTGGTAATAGGGGTTATAAAACCCTAAGGAGTAAGCCGAAAGATAAGCCCCCAGAGTAGCCCGCTCCGACGTGGGCGGGGGCGATGAAACGGGGGCAAAGGGTTTCATTTTTTAAACATTCTTTCAACTTCTATTCTTTTCTCAAGCTTTTTAGATCCAGAATAATCAATGGCTGTAATAAGAGTTGCCATATTTTTTCTTTTTGTTGCTCAATGATTGATTATTATCCCTCATTCTTCTATTCATTTTTGTAATATTTTAATAGAATTATCTGAAAGCCTGTAATAAACTAATTTCTTTGACTTTGCAGTTCTTTCAATCATTCCAGCCTGTTCCATAAGTTTCAAAGCTATGCAGATTTTCCTATTATCTTCTCTCCCTCTCCAATAATTTGGCGATAACTCCCGTAGTATCATTAAGCTGTTTAAATTGTTCTTCCCGAAATTTTAAGAGTTTGCATAAGTTCTTTGCTCTTTCCTAATATCTCTTAAAGTGTTTCTCATTTCAACAAGAACCTGAAGTAGGTCCAGCTTCTAGCATGTTTGTATTTTTTAAATTATTTTAAACATTTTTGAGTTCCGCTTTACTTTTGCCCTTGTTAACTTTTTAATAAAGATTCTTTACAAATAAAAATTTAAAATAGCTCTTAGCCATCATTACCTTATGATAATACCAGTAAGATGTTTCAGCTGCAACAAAGTAATCGGTCACTTGTGGGAGGAATATAGCAGGAGAGTTTCCAACGGGGAAGACCCTAAAAAAGTTTTAGATGATTTGGGAATTACAAGATATTGTTGTAGGAGGATGTTTCTGTCCCATGTAGATTTAATAGATGAAGTTGCACAGTATAGAAAGCCACAATGACTAATTTCTTTAATATTATAAAAGAGTTGTGCGAGACTCCAGGTATAGCTGGATATGAGAGGAAAGTTGCAGAGATTCTCGAGAAATTCATGATAAGCAAGGTAGATGCCATTAAAATAGATAGAATGGGTAACTTAATCGCAAGAAAAGGTGACGAGGATGCCAAACTTAAGGTTTTAATCGCCACACACATGGATGAGATTGGGTTAATGGTTAAAAATATTGATGAGAACGGTTTCATAAATTTCGTTAAAGTTGGAGGAATTGACGATAAGTTACTTATTGGTAGAAAAGTCGTAATTCACGGAAGAAAAAAGGTTTTTGGAGTTATAGGTGTTAAGCCTCCACACCTGGAGGAAAAAAATGAAGAGAGCAAAATTCCAAAGTGTAAGGAAATGTTTATCGATATTGGCGCTAAAGATAGAAAAGATGCTGAAAAGTATGTGAGTGTTGGTGATCCCGTGACATTTTACGCTGAAACTACGAAGCTCGTTAATGACTTAATAACAGGCAAAGCTTTTGATGACAGGTTAGGATGTGCAGTTCTCGTTAAACTTGCGGAGTATGGATATCCAGACGATCTCTGTCTTTATTTAGTTGGAACTACTCAGGAGGAGGTTGGTCTGAAAGGTGCGAGAACTGTTGCTTATAAGATTAATCCAGATATTGCAATAGCTATAGATGTAACACCCTCTGGCGATTACCCTCCTGTAAAGTCTGAAAATATTCCCGTAAAAGTTGGTGGAGGCCCTGTAATTGAAGTTTTGGAAGCAGGAGGTAGAGGAGTTATATCCCATCCGAGAATTACAGAATGGTTGAGGAAGATTGCCAAAGAAAGAGAAATACCTTATCAGATTAATGTTGGAGATGGGGGAATGACCGATGCTGCAATTATGTATATAACGCGAGCAGGAATACCCTCATGCTCTATAGGTATAGCTACCCGCTATATTCATAGTCAGGTTGAGGTTGCAAGCCTCAAGGACGTAGAAAACACAGCAAAGCTTCTTGCAATTGCTCTTGAAAATATTTCCTTGCTTAGACTGTAGTTTAAACATAATGACTGTTGACTCTTTATTCAGACCAGTTGTAGAGGACAGCAGGTTTGTAAGGAAAATTGCAAAATTCCTAGCAAATCAAGGTTTTACGCCGAATCTTCTCTCCATACTTTCACTTATTTTTGCTATAGTTTCCGGATTTTTGTTTGCTGTTTCAGATAGCTCAAGAGTATTACTTTTCCTTGCTGGAATTTTTGTTGGCTTAAACGCCGTTTTTGATACACTTGATGGTATCCTTGCTCGCAGCACAAAAAATGCAACGCGTAAAGGTGATTTTTTGGAGCACACATTCGACCGTTATGCTGATGTCTTTATCTTCCTCGGAATTATATTTGGCGGGTATATTTCTTGGAGCATTGGAATAGTTGCGGTTGTTGGTGTCCTTCTTTCGTCTTATATTGGGGTGCAAGCACAAGCTGTTGGGTTAAAGCGTGTTTATGGCGGAGTTCTAGGAAGGGCAGATCGCCTACTACTTATTCTTGCAGCAACCTTCTTAAATACCCTCTATACAAAACCAGTTATCGCAAGCTACTCCTTTCTTGGTCTTGCTATTTTACTTACTGCCTTTCTATCCCATTTAACAGCAATTCAACGATTCATTTACGTCTGGCAAAGGCTATCAGATTGAGATTTGTTTGATTAGATATTTATATTTATGATTTTCATATTTTTGAATAATGAGAATAAACAGGGTAGTTTTTAGAAAAATCGAAGATAGTAGGGGAAATCCTACTGTTGAGATTGATATTTCCACAAAAAATAATTTCTCAAGAGCATCCGCACCTTCTGGTGCAAGCGTTGGGAAGCATGAGGCTGTTGCTATACCCAGAAGCTTAGACGATCTAATAAAGTTTGCTGAGGAGGAACTTGCTCCAAGAATAGTTGGAAGAGAGCCAAATTTAGGTGAAATCGATAGACTGTTAGAGGAGGTTGATGGTACTGGAAATTTCAGAAAAATTGGAGCAAGTATTTCCATAGCAATATCTTTCGCTGTAGCAAAGCTTGCAGCGAAGGAATGTGGTTTACCGTTATTTAAATATTTGAATAATAAGGGAGATCACGCTTTACCCTACCCTCTGGGCAACGTTATTGGTGGGGGTAAGCATGCTGTTAATTCTACGGATATACAGGAGTTTCTTATTTTACCAGTTGGCGCTAGAAATGTGAGTGAGGCTGTATTTACTAATGCGGAATTTCATAAAAAATTAAAGGAGATTTTAAAAAGAAAGGATCCTAACTTTACTGGAGGGAAGAATGACGAGGGAGCATGGACCACTACTTTATCATTGGAGGATGTTTTTACCATTCTTGCGGAATTGTGCGATGTGTTTAAGGAGGAAGGTGTGGAGGTAAGATTTGGCGTTGACGTTGCTGCCAGCGAATTGTGGAATGATAATAAGCAAAAATATGTTTATGAAAGAGAGGGGAGAGAATTAAATAAAGAAAAGCAGATTGAGTTTATTGTAGACGCCATTAATCAATATAATTTGATATATGTCGAAGATCCTCTGCATCAAGAGGATTTCGAAGGATTTGCTGAAATAACTAAGGAGTGCGGAAGTAAATGCCTAATATGTGGGGATGATATATTTGTTACAAATAAAAGTAGGTTGGAGAAGGGTATTAAAATAGGCGCTGCAAATTCCATAATTATTAAACCCAATCAGATAGGGTTATTAACAAAAGCTATTGAGGTAATAAGAATGGCTAAGGAAAACGGATATACGCCGATAGTATCCCACAGATCCGGTGAGACAACGGACTGTACTATTGCGCACTTAGCAGTAGCATTCTCCTGCCCCATAATAAAAACTGGTGTTGTTGGTGGTGAAAGAATAGCCAAACTTAATGAGTTAATAAGAATAGCCGAAATGTTAAAGGAACCGAAAATGGCGGTGATAGGTCATGGCTGAGGAAAAAGAATTGCTAGTTCCTTTGGAAAATTACCTAGCATCGGGTGTGCATATTGGCACTAAACAAAGAGTGGGGGCCATGAAGAAATTTGTTTACAAAATAAGGCCGGATGGTCTTTGTATCTTCGATATACAAAAAATTGATGAGAGAATAAGGGTAGCAGCAAATTTTTTGGCAAGATACGAACCAGATAAGATCCTCGTAGTATGTTGCAGAGAGGTTGGCAGAAAGGCCTGTAAGAAGTTTGGAGAGGTAACAAACATAAAGGTTGTTGTTGACAGATTTATGCCAGGTACTCTCACAAATCCTCATCTTAGCTGTCATATCGAGCCAGAGATTATTGTGGTTACAGATCCTTCGGTAGATTACAGAGCAATCGAAGAGGCTTTGAAGATGAGGATTCCCATAATAGCATTCTGCGACACTAATAATATGGCTGATAATATAGATTTGATAATTCCCGCCAACAATAAAAGCAAAAAATCTCTTGCTCTGCTCTACTACTTGCTTGCAAGAGAGTATTTAAAAATTAGAGGAATCAACGCTGAAATAAAGTTGGAGGATTTTATGGATAAATGATCAGACACGCGTATGCTGCTGGTACCTTTTATCCTAGCAACGACAAAGAATTGAAAAATTTAATAGAACATTGCTTTACGCATGAGAAATTTGGTTGTGGCTTTCCGAGGGCTGAAGAAAGAAAGAAAACCATTGGCATAGTAGCACCTCATGCCGGCTATGTGTATTCAGGCTATGTAGCTGCACATGCTTATAAGGAGCTTGCCGAATCAGGAAAGCCAGAAACAATAATAATCCTGGGCCCAAACCATACTGGTTACGGTTCTGGGGTTGCTCTCATGAATGAAGGTATTTGGGAAACGCCTTTAGGGGAAATAGAAATTGATAACGAACTTGCAAACAAAATTCTTAAGAGCGCGGAGATAATCGATGTTGACGAGATGGCACACACATACGAGCATAGCATAGAGGTGCAATTGCCGTTTCTTCAGTATATTTTCGATAACTTTAAGATTGTACCGATATGCATGATGTTGCAGGATATTGAAACCAGTCGTGAGGTTGGCAAAGCAATAGCAAAAGCTTGTAAAGATAAGGATGTCAGAATTGTCGCAAGTAGTGACTTCACCCATTACGAACCCCATGAAAGCGCTGAAGAAAAGGATAGCCTGGCTATAGAGAGAATTAAGAAAATTGACGCTGAAGGATTTTACAAGGTTATTAATGAGAGAAGTATCAGTATTTGCGGACCAGGCCCAATAATGAGCTTAATATTTGCAGCGAGGGAATTGGATGTGAAGAATGCAAAACTGCTAAAATATATGACATCCGGCGATGTAACTGGCGATAAAAGAGCTGTTGTTGGTTACGCAGCAATAGCATTTTACAAAGAGTGAACTTTACCCTTTACATAGATTTCTAATCACATCCTTAAGCTCTTCAACTTTAACCCTAACTTGTTCCCTTGTATCTCTGGATCTTAATGTCACCGTGTTATCCTCAAGTGTCTGATAATCTATTGTTATGCAGAAGGGAACGCCAATTTCATCAGCTCTTGCGTATCTTCTCCCTATCGAACCTTTCTCGTCATAAAACACGTCCTTTCCGAATTCTTCTTTGAGCATTTCATAAATCTCTCTAGCTTTCCTAGGCAAATCATCCTTACTCACCAGGGGAAACACACCAGCTATGTAAGGGCTTAGCTTTATTGGTAAAGAAAGCCAACACCATTGCCTATCTTCGTTTTTATCGTGATAGTTAAGCATGAGCAGTGCTAGAAGTATTCTGTCGATCCCGAAACTTGGTTCAGTAACATGAGGTACAATTTTTCTGTTATCCACATCAACGCTGAGATCCTCGTTACTGAATTTTGAATGTCTGCTCAAATCGTAATCTGTCCTGTAGGCATTACCAACAACTTCGCGCCATCCAATCTCCCCATCATAGTATATCTCCACGTCAAAATTTCCTTTTGAATAATGAGCGGTCTCCTCCGGCAACAAATGCCTTATCCTAATCCTATCCTTAGGAATCTTAAGCTCCTGCGTAAAGAAAAGGAATTCTCTTGCCAAGTAATAAACTTGCCATTTTGAAAATGCTATTTTCTTTTCAATTAGTTCCTTCGGGGTAAACTCGTTAACTTTATATGTTCCTTTAATTTGCTCCTCCCTTGTCAAAATAGGTAGCTTTACATCGCTAATTTCCTCGAGCTTACATTCTTCGTTTTCAGGATCGTAGAAAAGCTCGATTTCGGCTTGCGTAAACCCCCTCAATCTTATTAGAAATTGCCTAGGCGAGATCTCGTTTCTGAATGAGAAACCTATTTGTGCAATGCCGCAAGGTAGCTTCAATCTGCAGGCAGTGTATAATCTTCTGAAGTTTATGAAAATGTTTTGGGCTGTTTCTGGGCGTAGGTATGCTATGTTACCAACCACAGGTGAAATGTTTGTTTTAAGCATTAAATTAAATACCTTAACATCAGAAAGCTCGCCTTTACATTTTGGACAGCGTAGATTATTTTCTCTCATAATCTTTGTCAGCTCCTCCTCGCTTTTACCCTCAACATTCGCACCCAAAAGTTCCTCGATGAGATGATCCGCCCTGTAGATAGTACCGCATTTCTTGCATTGCGTTATGGGGTCAACGAACTTCTCCAAATGCCCACTTGCCTCAAAAACTTTTTCTGGTAGAACTATTGACCCCTCAATTTCTACAATATTATCGTATGGATCAACAAACCATTTTCTCCACAGGTTAAGCAGTTTCTGCTTTATTCTTAAACCAACAGGGCCGTATTCGAAGAATCCAGACAGCCCCCCATATATCTCAGCTGTTGGAATTATGATTCCCCTTCTAGCGCATAATGCAAAAACCTTTTCAAGTAAACATCGCTCGGACATCTTTATTTTTTAACGGTTTTTTTGCTTATTATTGCATTTAATTTTAAAAGAACGTTGGTAGCTTTAGAAACTTCTCTAATATCCACATACTCATTCTTTGTATGAGCAACACGCAAATCACCAGGGCCCCATACCGCAACTTTCCAATTTGCTTTATGTAGCGTTACGGCATCGCTCCAGGAAGGCATTCTACAGTACCTTATTTTCAACTTAGACTCTCTCATAGCTTTTTCTATTAATGCGCAAACCTCCTTGCTACAAAAGAATGGGTTCTCCCTATCCAAAATTTTGTAACTCCCATATTGAACGATAATTCTACTTATGGCATCTTCAACATCTTTTACTTTAAGCTTGGGCGGAATAATAAAATCTATAACGATTCTGCATTCCTCTGGTATCGCATAAATATTGCCACCTCCGTTAATTCTTAAGATAGCAATATCTACTGGAAGTTCAAGCGATTCTATCCTTTTTATCATATTCATAGCCTGTTTTATAGCATTAATCCCTTGAGTAGGTAAAGAGGCGTGTGCCGCTTCGCCTTTAACATCAATCTCTAGCTCCAAAGTTCCGCAATGTCTGTCAGCAATCTTAAGTGATGTGGGTTCCATAATTATTGCTAACCTTTTTTTATATTCCTTCACAATTTTTTTAGCTCCTGTACCTTCCTCCTCCTCATCAACCAACAATGCTACCCCCAGCTTTAACTTACTCACTTTCTCAAGAAAAAGTAAAATCGAGGCAACACTTGCTTTAGCATCACAAGCGCCAGTTCCAAAAACTAGGTTATTTCTCCTTTGAAGATTGGCAACAGGGGGTATTGTGTCTACGTGTGTCATAATCCAGAGATCAGCTTTAGGATTAACTACGATATTTCCAATTTCTTGTTTCTCTATCTTATATCCCAAGTTCTCCAGGAAATCCTCAATAAAAGTTGTGATTTTTTCTTCATGCCCAGAGGGGGAGTTTATTGATATTAGTTCTTTTAATATTTCCCAAGCTCTATCACTCATAAATTAATATGGGTAAAGTAAAAATAAGAAATGTTAAGCTAGGTGATCACGAGGCATTTGTCAGTATTTATCAGAATGCCTACAAAGGATTTGAGCAATACGCTTACACAAAAATTAAGGATATAAGATGGTACTTTAGGTGGTTGATGAGGCGTAATTCTAGTGGCTTCTTCGTTGCGGAAGTGGATGATAAAAGAATAGGATTTGTCGCTTGTGATGTAAATTGGTATAGCGAGTACGAGGGAAAGCAAGTCGCTGAGATTCATGAATTGTTCATAGCTAAGAAATGGCAGGGAAAAGGGATAGGTAGTTTGTTACTCAAAAAAGCTTTGGAATACGGAATTTCAAAGCAAAGGGATGTTGCAGAACTTTGGGTCGGTGTTACAAACTACAAAGCTATAAAATTTTACAAAAAGCACGGATTTACAGCAAAAGAAGTAGCATGGGGAAAATGGTTGCGGATGACTAAAAAGTTACTTAAAAACTAGGTCCTCTATTCTTCCAAGCTTTCTTTTGCAAACAATGAAGTAATTGTCCTTTATACCATCCTTAAGCTTAAGTCCAGCGTTTTCTATAAAGTCCAGTATTTCATCTTTGCTTCCCTCAATCTCTATAAATTTCCCAATTTTGGGTAGCACATCCAGTGATATCTTTAAATTTCCGTATCTCCAACATTCTCTTATCTTTTCGTAAATCCAGACCTTCTCAAACCCTAGTTCGTGTAATATATTCTTCATAAGTTCAAAATCGCTTACATAGACCTCTATCTCATCCATTTCCTTAAACTCAGATGATTTGCCATGCGGTTTCTTAAAGGTTAAAATGGTTTTGCATTTTCCTTTCTCGTTCCTCTCCTCTCTCAGTCTTAGAAGCATATTTTGCTTAAAAAGAAATCTATCTTTAGTATCGAAAACAATATTTCTCTCAAAAACCTTTTCAACCCTTCTGGCGCCTAATTGTCTTAGTTTTTCTCCGAAGTCTTTGTCGATCTCAAATTTTATTTCAATCTCCAACATTAAGATTATAAAATATTGTGTTGCTTAAATCTTTAAGATGAAAGCCTATCTAGCTAAAAGTTTTATAGGTATTTTGGTAACAGACGAGCAAGGTAAAGTTATTTTATATAGAAAATTTCCAAAGGATCCTAAGAAAATAGCAAGATTGCTTGAGAGTAAGGAATTAGAAAAGAGGTTAGTAAAGGATCTTAAAGAAAAGGGTTATACTGAGGTAATAGCTGAGTATGATATTGAAGGCGCTAGAGTTGAGTTTCCAAATGTTGCTGGAGTGATTTTAAGGAGAGATTTGGAGAATATAGCTATTAAAAATAATTTTGCGAAAAATAAAAAGGAATTGAGAAAAATCCTACAAAAAGTTGCGATAGGTATTTGTGCTGAAAGATTTAGAAAGCTGCCAAGAGACAGGGTTGCTATTCAAGTTATTGAAGCGATTGAGGATCTTACAAAAATATATAACTTGCTCTACGAGAGACTTGTTGAATGGTATGGTTTATACTACCCGACAGCTGCAAGACAAGTTAGGAATCTAGATAAGTTCGTTGACGGGATACTACATGACAAATTTGAGAAGGACGAACTTGGTTTGGAGTTTAACGAGAGGGATATCGCATACGTTAAGAGGTATGCTGAGCTTGCGAGTAATGTTAAGAAAACGATGAAAGATTTGGCTAAATATCTAGAGGATGTTATGAATGAAGTTGCACCAAACATAACAAAGCTTATTAGTGCAAAACTTGGAGCTAAGCTATTATCCACAGCAGGTAGCCTAGAAAAGCTTGCAATGATGCCTGCAAGTACAATTCAGGTTTTAGGTGCAGAAAAAGCATTATTCAGGCATCTAAGATCTGGGGCTAAACCACCAAAGCATGGAATCATCTTCCAATATCCTGAGATAAGAAACGCTGGGAGGAAGGAAAGGGGTAAAATTGCAAGGATATTGGCGTGTAAGCTTAGCATTGCAGCAAGAGCAGATTGCTTTACGCATGAGGATATAGGGGACAAGCTTAAAAAGGAACTGGAGGAAAGAATAAGAGAGATTAAGAAGAAAAACAAGTAATTGCATAGAATTACGCTAATTCTTGACAGTTTAACAAAAATAAGAAGAAATTATTTTTCTACTTTTATGGCACCCGCGGGGCAGTTTTTGGCAGCTTCTTCTACTTTCTCTTGTATCTCCTTACTTGAAAGATCTGCATCCTCTTTTACCTTAGCCACCATCTCGTCAGCCATCTCAAAAACTTCCCCAGCAATAGTTGTACATAAGCCGCATCCCATGCATTTCTCAGCATCAACTTTCACTATCATTTCAACACCTCCAAAAATATTAATTAGCGAAAATTTATTAAAATCTTTATGTTAAAATACTCCGAACTTGCCAATCTTTATGAGCAGCTTGAAGGGATCAGCAGCAAACATGAAAAAACAGCAATTATTGCATCATTTCTAAGAAAGGTTAGCGCTGAGGATTTGGATAAGGTTGTGCTTTTGTTGCTTGGGAGAGTTTTTCCTCCGTGGAGCATGGAGGAGTTGGGCTTTGGGACGCAGCTTATGATAAGGGCTATTGCTATGGCCACAGGCGCGAATGAGAGGCAAATTGAGAACACCTACAAGGAAACTGGAGACTTGGGGTTGGCTGCTGAGAGATTTGTTGCAAAAAAAAGGCAGATGACTTTGTTTCAGCAAGCGCTTACTGTTGATAAAGTTATTGAGAACTTAAGAAAAGTCGCAAGGGTTGAGGGTGAGGGTTCTATAGATAAGAAAATAGCTTTGGTTGCCGAACTCCTAACCTCAGCTTCGCCAAAGGAGGCTAGATATGTTGTTAGAACTGTGCTCGAGGAGCTTAGGATAGGTGTAGCTGAGGGTATAATAAGAGACGCTATTTCGCTTGCATTTAATGTTCCTGTAGATATCGTTGAGAAAGCTTATAACTTAACAAACGATCTGGGATTTGTTGCAAAAATCGCAAAAGAGAAAGGTAAAGACGGGTTGCAAAGTCTAAAACTTGAGCCAGGTAAGCCGATAAAGGTTATGCTTGCGCAAAAAGTTGAGAATGTAAAAGAAGCCCTAGAGAAAATGGGAGGGAAAGTGGCTACCGAGATAAAGTATGATGGTGCTAGAATGCAAATCCATAAAAGAGGTGATGAGATAGCTCTATTCACAAGAAGGCTTGAAAATGTTACTAAGCAGTTCCCAGATATCGTTGATATGGTACGTAAAGGTATAGATACTGAGGAATGCATAATTGAGGGGGAAGTAGTAGCAATTGATGAAAACGGCAAACCGAGGCCATTCCAGATGCTTTCCAGAAGAATAAAGAGAAAGTATGACATAGAGAAGATGGTTAGGGAAATCCCTGTTGAATTAAATTTATTTGATATCGTGTATTTGAATGGAGAATCGCTTATTGATGTGCCCTTTGAAAAGAGGAGGAAAATTCTTGAAAACATAGCCAAACCATACAACAAATTGAAGCTTGCTGAGCAGCTAATAAGCGATGATGTGCAGGAAATAGAGAAGTTCTATAAAAAAGCTTTAGATATGGGGCATGAGGGTATAATGATTAAAAACCTAAAAGCCCCCTATAAGCCCGGCAGCAGGGTTGGGTATATGGTTAAACTGAAGCCAACAATGGAAACTTTAGATTTGGTAATTGTTGGTGCAGAATGGGGCGAAGGAAAGAGAGCACATTGGCTTAGTAGCTATCTACTCGCCTGTAGAGATCCAGATACCGGTAAATATTTATCAATTGGTAAAATGGGTACTGGACTGACAGAAGATCAGTTTAGGGAAATGACGGAGAGGCTTAAACCTTTAATAATACGAAGTGAGGGTAAATTTGTTGAGATAAAGCCAAACATTGTTGTGGAAGTTGCCTATGAAGAAATACAGAAATCCCCTAACTATGAATCGGGATTTGCGTTAAGATTTCCAAGACTTATAAGAATAAGGGAGGATAGGGGGCCTGAGGATGTTGATACAATTTATAGGGTAAGGAGGCTCTATGAGGAGCAGTTTGGGAAAAAAGAATAA